>JAITPH010000105.1 GCA_031289515.1 Tannerella sp. | reverse complement strand
CAGTCAGTCCGTAACCGTATACTACCGGAATATTCACCGATATCAGGAACTCCGTTATATTATCGGCCAAAAGCGCGCCTGCTATCGGGAACGCCCTGCCGCGGTCAAGTCCGGCTAATTTCTTCAGGCGATTAAAAACCGTCTTGTCGTAAAGATAGAACTTAAAAGCAAGCCATACAGGCGCTTTCAAACCTTTATTCTTATATTCGAGGTTATAATAATTGCCTGTTTTAATAGCCTGTCGGAAGATTTTCTGAAGCGGATACGGCATATTGGCTATTTTTTCCTGCACTCGCATAAAGACTTTCTCCCAGAAACGCGGCACGTTGCACATCACGGTAGGACGTATTTCGAGCAATGTCTGCGGTATCAGTTTCGGGTCGTGGTTTATCGCGATTTTTATCCCTTTAGACAGGCATACAAACGACCAGCCTTTCTCGAATACATGCGTCAGAGGCAGAAAACTCATCGATACGTCGTCGTCGTTGAGTACCGGCAGACGTATGTCGTGTATCCGCATTATATCCGTCAGATTGGAGTGTATCAGTACCGCGCCTTTAGGCTCGCCGGTTGTGCCGGATGTATATAAAATCATGGCGACGTCCGTTTTTTGAGCTTCATTACGGCGTATTGTCGCGGTGGTTTCGGCTTGCGCGTTGTCGCCCAGACGGATAAATTCGTCAAAATACAGCGACGACTTGTCGTCCGGATGGCGGACTACCCGATTGTCGAATATTATCAATTGCTTCAAAAGTCCGCCCAATTCCTTTTGTACCTTGAAAGCGTTGTTGTATTGCAGTTGCTCGCCCACAAACAGCAACCGGATATTTGCTTCGTTGATGATATATTTTATCTGTTCGGGCGAGTTTGTGGCGTACATCGGAATCTCGACGGCACGGACGCCGAAAGCCCCGAAAGTCGTATAAAAACATTGAGGCATGTTCTGCGAATATATTCCTATATTCTCCTGAACGTTGATACCAAATTCCGTCAATGCCTGCGATGTCAGGCGCACTTTTTCGGCAAATTTCGACCACGATACGCTTATCCATTTTCCGCTTTTGCTGTCACGGTGCATCAGTTCGGCGCGCTGACCGTATTTCTCTGCCTGACTGTATATCAATTCGGCAAAGTGAGAGTTGTTGTACGACATTGTTTTCCTGTTTTATAGTTTGTTTATCACTTTCATCATTTGCTCGCCCAGACCTATGGTATAACCTTGCGAGACAAAAATAACCCTGCCGAACGTATCGGCTATGACAAAGATCGGCAATGCCTCTTTATCGGTCAGTTTTGTGGCTTCTGCAATCATTTTTGCTATTCTGTCGTCGTTATCGATGCCATAAACGACTGTTGCAGGCAGGTTGGCGAACTCGTTTTTGTCGAATAGCTGCAGTTGCCGGTCGTTTTTGAAAAGTAATATGATGCTGCGATTCCAATTCTCGAAACCGGCTTTCAGGCGTTCGATGTCCCGCAATGCGTGATTTGTCGGCTCCTGACGCGCTCCGAGAATGCCTACGATGAAATATCCGCGTCCTGTCGTGTTGAGGATACTCGTTTCGTCGCCGCCGTCGGCTTTTGCATATTTCGCTTCGGCGTCGATGCTGCCTATGACACGTATATCGTCAATATCTTCGCGCATAACAAATTCTACCGGCGTCGTTTCATCTTTGTTTACCGCGAAAAACGTGATTCTCGTCAGTATCTTGCCGCTTGCCATCCGTGTCCCGGTGACGAGTATGTAAGCGCCTTCGTCTAAAGCCCCCGGTTTCCGAAATATTCCGCCCTGCGAGCCGTCGCCTCCCATATCCTCGTTACCTCCGGTGTAGTATCCAAGCGTCTGCAATCGCGCGTCCGGAAGTAGCCGTGCAATGGTGAAATGACTGCGATACTTGGGATAATCCGCCGTTTTTGACGGTTTATACGCTATTTCTATAAATCCCTGATTGGCATTTGTCTGTTCGGCTGCGTCGAAATTTACGTCTGTCCATTTTTTGTCGTAAAACTGTACTTTGCCGGTCACTCTTTCGATTCTCGCCGGTATGCCGGCGCTGCGCGCCATCGAGACGAAAAAGACGTCTCTCGAATGACTGTCGCCCATTCGCGCTTTCCATACGCCTGTCGGCATTATCGGTATGTTTTGAGGATTCAGGTCGTCGCGTACACGGATGTATTTGCCGACCCATTCTACTAATTGTTGAGGCTCTTTACGCACTGCTCCGATGAAGGATTCGCCCATGTTTTCGGTGAAAAACTTTCTGTAAGGCGTCAAAAGTTCGTTCGACACGCGCGGATTCAGCACGTTTCTGACGAATAAAAGTTCGGAATCGTTTCCCGCAATATCGGGAGTATTCTGAAGATGGTCTATTAATGTTTCGGCTTTTGTGTCGCGCAAGTCTTTGCCGGATACGGTTTTCAGCAGGCTGATTGCCTTAATCTTCATGCTGTCGGGCGTTTCCTGAAGAAACCGTTCTATTTCCGAATAGTTGCCTCTGCTTTTTACAAGAAATTCTGCCGCTTCCGGTCCGTATTTTTTTGCCGCTTCATTGGTTTTTTCTTCCGTGTAAAACGTTTCTACATATACGTTTCGGATAGAATCTTCCCTGCTCGTCCTAAGCTCGTTTTCCTTCCTTTGTTCGGCGGATACTTCGACCGGTATGTTTCCTTCCGGAGGCGGTACGATGTCCAATTCCACCGTTGCCGTATAGCCCGGAGCCTTGTCTAAAACGATTGTCAGGCTGTCCGTTTTGCCGAACGACAGCTTGCTGTAACCGAAGCGACCGTCTTTTGTCGCCCATATCAGCATGTCGCCCTTGCCTGCCGAAAGCGAGCAGCAACCGTTTTTATCCGTCGTTTTGCGGGCAACCGAATAAAATTCCGCGTAATTATACAGTTTAAATTCGACGGTTGCACCTTCGACCGTTTCGTCGGCGGAGTTTTTGACCGTTACTACGGTTTTTGCCGTCGGCGCATAGTTGTCTATGACGTTTATCTCTGTGTAACACGCCGTTTGCTCCATTATTTCTTCCGGTCCGTCGTAATAGCCGAATACTTTCGTGTGCATCAGCATTCCGCGTGAAGCCGGAGCATTAAACCAGCCCAGGTTGAGTACCGGTTCCGGCTCGCAGGCTCCCATGAAATACCATTTGCCGTCGACATAGACCTCTACCCATGCGTGATTGTCGTCGGTATGCGCCCATCGCGGGGTGTAGACCTGGCGGGCGGGGATTCCCACCGAACGCAGGGCGGCTACGGCAAAGGTCGATTCCTCGCCGCATCGTCCGTAAGCCGTCTTGACCGATGCGAGCGGCGAACTTGTACGTGAATCCGAAGGCGTATAAACGACTTTTTCGTGACACCAGTGATTTACTTCGAGTGCGGCGTCGGATAGCGTCATTCCTTTGACCCTGTCTTTGAGTTCTTCGTAGAATATCATCCGGCTTTCGTCCAGATTTTCGTTGTTTACCCGCACCGGAAGTACGAAATGCCGGAATATCTTTTCCGGAATATCCTTACCCCAAGGCATGTACTGTTGCGATTCGAATGACGACCGCACGTTTTTCAGGTAGAAATCGACGTCGTAATCGGTGATGTCTCCGACAGGCATGTATGCGTAGAGAAATTTCATCGCTTCCTGTTCGCGGAGCGTCGTCTCCTTGTCGAAATCGGGAAACAGAGAAGCATCGCCGAA
The DNA here is from genome assembly GCA_031289515.1 of Tannerella sp. Taxonomy (GTDB): domain Bacteria; phylum Bacteroidota; class Bacteroidia; order Bacteroidales; family Tannerellaceae; genus Tannerella. Next base: position 1,359 of record JAITPH010000105.1, on the reverse strand, counting down.
TAAAAGTTTTTTAGATTCAAACGTTTGTTCCACGTTCACTCTGTAATCCTTATCGGCAATGAAGTGATTATTGTACGAACATCCTGCAAGCAAAAGCATTGCAGAAACAAAGGCATAAAACGGTTTTCTTGTCATGATTTAAAATTTTTAGAATAAAACAGCCGCAAAGGTAATATTTTTTTTTGATGTATACTCAGATCGGTTTTTTCAATTCTTCCATCCGGCAGCCGACCTTCTTGCCGGAAAAAGCCAAACCCATTAATAAAACAGGCTTGCCTCTGTCCAAATATTTCTCGTAATATTGTCTGTCCCGTATCTGTCGCATAGCCTCGTTAAGAAGTGTTTCCATCTTCTTTCTTGCATGGTATTTCAATTCCGTGACGACGATGACGTCCGTCTGTTCCATTACCGCGTCGATGCGCCCTATGTTTGTCATTATTTCGCCGTCGACCCTGAATCCGAGCGCATACATCCATGCAAGAAACAGCGAATGATAATACTTTTCATTCTCAATTGTCAGATTAAACGGTATCTTTGCCATCATAACGCCTATATTGCGGGCAAAACCTTCCGAATCGCGCGTATTAATCTGCTCCGTCATGCTCTGCGTAAGATTGGAAACCTCCATCAGATCACGCTTGCTGTAATCGCTAAACAGGTATTCAATCATGGATTGGCGCACTTCATTATTAGGCACGGCAAGCGTATATTTTGGGCCCGAAACAGTTTTCAACCTCTCCTTTACAGTCAGATAACCCGCCTGAAAAAGCAGGGATATATTATTGATATTGTTCGGGTTGAAGCTGTCGAAAATTATTGCATTTGCCGCAAACGGCTCAAGAACCAATTGAATATCATAGCCCTGTCTGAGTTGTTCTATCAAAAACGTAGGCGTGCCGGTGGCAAACCAATAATTCGTAAAAATTTTTTCAACAAAAAGCAACAAAGTCGAAAACGGATTGTAGACTCGCGTCTGTCCATCCCACGAATAGCCGTCATACCACGATTTGATAGCCGACAGCAATTCTTCGCGCGTCAAGCCTGCACGTTCTTTCAAATCGTCGATATATTCCGAAAAATAGCTCTCAAGTTCTTCCTGTGTCAATCCGCATAGCGCACAATACTCGTCTGCCATCGTAATATCCCGCGGATTGTTCAGGGTCGAGAATATAGACAGTTTAGCTACTTTCGTAACGCCTGTAATGAAGATTAGCCTTATGTGTTCATCATTGACTTTCATTTGTTTATAGAAAACTTGAAGGAACTTTTGAATTGCAGGCAATTCCGCAGTTCCCATAGTCTCCAATATCGGGGAGTCGTATTCATCTATTAATATAACCACCTGACGTCCGGTTTTCT
>JAITPH010000062.1 GCA_031289515.1 Tannerella sp. | reverse complement strand
CCTGTGCGATTCACTTCGGGCAACAGTTCGCAGGCTGGTGTTTGTCCTTCTCAAAATTTAACGGACGCTTTCGAAACGATAAACGGCTATTCCGTTACCCTTGCCGAGAATGGATGGTTGAGCGACGATCCGGATTTTGACGCCCAAAAGCCTTATTCCAATCGCGACCCGCGTTTTGCGGAGACTGTTCTTGCCGATGGAATGCCTTTCAAGGCTTCGACAATCGAGACCTTTGCCGGAGGGCAGGATGAAGGTCCTGTTACGCTTGGAGGCACGCCTACAGGTTATTACTTGAGGAAATATGTACAGGAGGCCACCAATTTTGATCCGGGAAATATAGTAAGCAACAGGCATTTATGGATTATATACCGCTATGCCGAAACATTGCTGACTTATGCCGAATCAATGATTGAAGCCTTCGACGACCCTGCTTACAGCGACGCAAGCTACCCGAAAACCGCTCTGTGGGCTTTGAATCAGGTAAGGGCGAATGTGGGAATGCCTCCGGTAGTTGCATCGGGTAAAGACGATTTTATCGCCAAATTACGCAATGAAAGGCGAGTTGAATTTGCCTTTGAAGACCAGCGTTTCTGGGATATCCGCCGATGGGGAATCGGCGACCCGACACAAAGGAATATATACGGCGTAAGCATTGAAAAGACTGATACAGGCGCGAAACTGTATCATAGAATCCTGTACGAGACAAGGTATTGGAACGACAAGATGTATTTCTATCCCATACCCCAGTCCGAATTATTCAAAAACAGATATTTAGCTCCGCAAAATGCCGGATGGTAAATAAAAAATATAAAGTGAAAAATAACAAGAATTATAAACTCATAAATATCAATATAATGAAAAAAGTATATATAATATCCGCCGTCCTGTTGTTGGGCGCAGTATTTGGATTTTTTTCCTGCGATGAAGGGAAAATATTTTCGCAGGCAGAGCTGCCGTTGAAATTGGAAACAACTGCTCAGGAAAGTTATACCGTAACGGCAACCAATCCGCAGGAAATAAGGTTCAGCATCAACTCAAACACTCCATGGTCGATCAGCAGCAGTGAAGCATGGTGTACGGTTTCTCCGGCTCTCAGCTCAAGCAGTTCGCTGATTGCCGATATTGCGGTAGTTGCAGGAAGAAACGAAACGACCTCTCCCCGGTCGGCAACGCTGACTGTTAAAGGCGAAAACGTTGAGCCGCAGACGGTTGTTGTCCAACAGGACGCAAAAGGCTTGTTGGAAGTGACTGCAATTGACGAAACAGATTTGTTTTCGGCGGCAGGGGAAAGCAAGCCGTTTTTCTTCACGTCAAATAAAGACTGGACGGCATATTCGTCGGTCACATGGTTGACGCTTTCGCCGGCTTCCGGAATAGGGAGCGGGCAGAACACAACAGTGAATGTAACCGCAGCGCCAAACACAGCGACCAAACGCACAGGTAAAATCACGGTTAAGAACGGATTGGAAGAATTTTCCTTCAACGTCGCACAGGATGGAATACTGTTTAGCCTGACTAATACCGACGATGTGGCTTTTACCGGAGCTACCGAATATAAAGAATACGAGCTGACCGCCAATGTCGGATGGAAAGCCGAGATTGTTTCGGGCGACGAATGGTTAAATCTCTCGCAGACAAGCGGAAACAGTTCCGCCGTCATCAGGGTGAACGCAGCAAATAACACCACGCTGAAAACACGTTCGGGACAAATCGCCGTCAGTCCGACCGGCAACGGCAACATTGATCCTTACGTGCTGGATTTCACGCAGGACATCATGCAGGACGGAACAACAAGGCTTGATTTCAGCAAGGGACAGTATGGCAACCTGTATATTCCCGGCAGTATTCAAAAAACCGACAAGGGAATGTTAATCTCAATGAATGAAGACGGCGGCGGCTGGAATCGTATCAGGTATGAGGATTATACGCAGTATTTCCTTGGAACTTTCACATGGAAATTCAGTTCCGTCAATCTTCCCGCCAATTCCGGAACATTCTTTGACATGAATGCGTGGAACGATGGCTCCGGCAACTACCATCTGTATCTCAACAACCTTCATCAGCGTTACCTCGAAATAGGCGGCTCTTTCGGATGGGACGACGCAGGCCTTCCTGCTGTCGGAGACTTCAATCTGGCCGACCTGAAAACGCTGACCGTCAAAGTCGATCGCAATCCGGCCATTCCCGGAAAACTCAAGCTGGAAGTATTCTTCAATGGCGACAAGGTGGCTGAAAAAGCGCTCGCCAACAATCCTTATCCCGGAGCTGTCGGCCCGAATTTCTATGTCGGACTGATGTACGAGGGCGCGGGCGAAGATTTTCATGGCGATATCACAATCGAATATTTCCAAAAAACGCCTGTTGAACTGTAATTATTATAAATTCAAATGATATGAAAACTAATATTGATACTCGATTATGGCTACTGCTTTTCCTGTTGCCCTTTGTTTATTCGTGCAAAGATGACGTCAATCGGGAAAAATGGGTTGATTTGCGCTATAATCCTAAAGATGTGTACTATCTCAGCGCTTCTTCGCCCGAAGATATTGTCTTTGAAGTGAGTTCAACCGCCGAATGGAAAGTTTACGGACAGGCGAACTGGTACTCCGTCACTCCGTCGACAGGCGAGCCGGACGTAATCAGCAAAGTAACGATTAAAGCGACAAATAATACCGAATTGGATAATCGCATTGATACGGTGATTATCCAGAGCGACTATTGGATAGGCAAACGGTTTATTATCGACCAGAAGGGCATCGCCTATTTGGATCTGCCGGATAAAGACACCGTATTTACCAAAGACGGCGGCGAGAAATCATTCAGCGTCAAAGCCAATCAAACGTGGTCGGGCGTGGTGACTCAAGGCATCGAATGGTTGTCTGTAACAGGCGGCGCAACCGGCTCGATGGACGGCCTGATAAAGGTTGCCGCGTTGGTGAATAAAGGCGAACGCCGCGCAGGAACAGTGACCATGTATGACCGGCATAATCAACCGGCAAACAGTATCACAATTATTCAGGAAGGCGTCAAACTTGATCCGGAATCTTATTCCGTGCGTGTTTCCAAAAAAGCGCAGGTATTCCGACTTTCCGTCGAATCGAACACCGAATGGCAAATTGAGAAACCTACCGAAGTCGGTTGGCTGAGTATCGCCCGGACAAACTATTCGCAGGATGCCGTCGTCGATATTGAGTTGATGGAAAACTCCGGTTCTGCGGTACGCAGTGTAGAACTGACGCTTACCTCGATTGTCGAAGGAGATACGGAGCCGGTCGTAAAGACCGTTGTACTGAAACAGGCGCCTACACTTGCTTCGACACGCTATCAGTTTAACGAATCCGGCACAACGTGGAGGCAATGGACAAGCCTTGTTCCGCAATATGTTTCCGGCGATGCCATTTTCAACGTACCCGGCGGTAAGGCGGACAGAAACCGCGGATATATCGACAATGCGCCGTTTGGTATTTATACCTTCAAGTTGAAAGAAACCAAAATGAAGCAGGGAGACCAGTCAAGCATATATTTGGGATTTTTGTTCGCTTCGACAGGCTATGAGGGATACAGTTACAGCATCAACTCCAATTCGATGACGGAAATTGCCGCCTTCGGGCGTCCGACGCTGAACAATGTTCGCGCGGACATCAGTCAGGAACATACGATAACGATTTCCATCGCGCGTGTAAACGGCGCTTTTGCCTTAGAATGGTGGCTGGATGACGAGGTATTCGCTTCATATACGGATACGAAACTGAATCCCCTATCGACCGAGTTGATTACTATTTTGTTGGGATTCGAGAACGCCGACTGGTTTGTCGGCAGCTCAATACCTTCTGCTGAAAGTGGTTGTACTTTTGACTGGTGGGAATATTCGCCGCCTGTAGATTGGGGGGATTGACGGCTATGATGAATATATTTAGGAAATTCAAGTTGCAATATTCCGCAATCAATTGTATTGCACTGATTTTGGTATTACTTCTCTCTGCTACTCAATGTAGCAGAGAGAGTGATACCGGTCGGAAAACGGAGGACTCTACCATTGAGCCTGAAGAAAAAGCCGGAGCTTATGTATCTGCTTACATCGTGTCATACGACTACGTGCCAAATACCGTCAAATGGGATAATATAACGCATTTGAATGTCGCATTTCTGTATCCTAACCCGGATGGCACAATATCAGACAAAGCGTTGAAGAGCGTCATCAAACAGATTGTGGATGAGGCTCATAAAAACAATGTCAAGGTTATTGTCTCCATAAGGGATGAATCTCCGGGACAATTCGCGGAAGCTGTTGAAAAAAGAAAATCCGTCCTTGCCGACAATATTTTGCAGTATGTGAAGGAAAATAACCTTGACGGTTTCGATATAGACTTTGAAGATTGGGGTAAAACCGGCATAGCGCAGCATCTCAAAGAATTTGCAAAGGAACTTTACGGCAAAAAAGGTCGGGATATTCTGCAAACCTGCGCTGTAAACGTATACGACCGGGGATACACGACGGAATGGCATCAGTATTTCGATTTAATAAACGTTATGGCTTACGACTGGCACGGTCCATGGAATACGGAAGGGCAACATTCTCCATACAATGAGAGTATTGCTTCCATCGGATTCTGGATAAACGAAATGAAAGCTCCTCCGGCCAAACTTTTGCTTGGACTGCCATTCTACGGCTATTCGTGGAATGAAGGCGACACGCCGGGCGAGGCATACCGTTACTCGCAAATACTTGAAAAATATCCGGACATGGATGTAGCCAACAATGATAAGATTGACCGGTTATACTACAATGGCAAGGCAACCATCGTAAAGAAATGCAGATGGGCGCGCGACAACAAAATAGGCGGCGTAATGATCTGGCAAATAGGACAAGACGCAGCTTCCGACGAAGACAGTCTGCTAAAAGCCATCGGCACAGAGATGAGAAAAGAGGAATAGATTGATACTGCTGTTATCATAGAAATACTGAAAAATTTACAGGCGGATGTCGAATCATTGAAAAAAAAGTAGTAACTTTGTCGTTTGTATTAATAACAAACAGACAATGAGTGATAACGCAGAATTGGAAAAGACTCTTTGGCAGACAGCCGACAAACTCCGCAACAACATGGATG
>JAITPH010000052.1 GCA_031289515.1 Tannerella sp. | reverse complement strand
CAGAACAACTACCTTTTCATCGACGAAATTCAGGATATTGCAGAGTTTGAGCGGGCTTTGCGCAGTTATCTTTCCAAGAACACGTGCGATATTTACTGTACCGGCAGCAATTCTCGCTTGATGTCGGGTGAATTGGCTTCATTTTTGAGCGGCAGATATGTGGAATTTAAAATACATCCGCTTTCGTTTTCCGAGTTTTGCACTTTTCACTCTTTGCCTGCCGACAATGCCACGCTATTGAAATATTTTCGTTTTGGCGGAATGCCTTTTTTACGACATTTGCCGCTCGAAGATACAATAGTAAATGAATATCTGGGAAATATCTATCATACCATTCTGTTACGCGACATTGCCGAACGCTACGAAATTCGCAATCTTCACTTACTCAAAGCTTTATCGCGTTATATTGCAGATACTGCGGGAAATATTTTTTCTTCGCTCAGTATTAGCAAATATCTTAAATCGACAGGCATGCAGGTCTCTACAAAAACGATTCTGGATTATGCCGATTATCTAAAAAATGCGCTGATAATCAATCAGGTTGAACGCTATGATTTGGGAAGAAAAAAAATACTGACTTCGGGAGGGAAAATGTATTTTGAGGATTTGGGATTGCGAAATGCCATTGTTGGCGGTTTTAAGATGACCGATATACAGAAGATCTTGGAAAATGCGGTTTATATGCACCTTGTAAGGCAAAATTGTAAAGTAAGCGTAGGTCAACTGCGAACGCAGGAAATCGATTTTATTGCTGAAAAAGACGGACAAAGAATTTATATTCAAGTGGCTTACAAACTTATTTTATCCGAAACCATCGATCGAGAATTTGGAAATCTGTTGCAAATAAAGGATAATTTCCCAAAAATTGTTGTGACGATGGACGAATTGAGCGGCAACGACTATCAAGGTATCCGACACACACACATACTTGATTTTTTGACGAAAGAAAATTTGTGGCAGTAGTCAATACCCCTTGTTCCGCGAATCTTCCAGTCTCCCATTCCTCCCGCCCCGCAGGATTGTTATCCCGCGAAATGGAGCATAAGGATTTGCAAATCCTTATGGACGAAAAAAGGCTGCCGGATGTATCCGGCAGCCTTATATATTTTCTTGAGAATCCCGATAAAGGGCAAAATCAACTCCCGCGCTTTGCTCCGACTACGCTTTTCTTCGGGGTCATTGTTTTTGCTGTAGGTTTGGATTTTGTTGTTGTTGCTGTTGCTTTTGTCGAAGCGATTGAACTTCCTTTACGTTTCGCGGTTGTAGCTTTCGCGGTTTTTGAGGATGCGCCCGCTGCTTTTGCAACTTTACCCGCATCTTCCGAAGTAGCTTCCTCTTCTTTAGCGTCGACTTCCTTGTCTTCTTCCTTGTCCTCTTTCTTCGAGAAGTCCGTTATGCCGTCGGCAAGCAATATCTCGTACCATTTGAGGATTTTCTTTATATCGGTAGGATAGACGCGTTCGCGGTCGAAGTTGGGCAGAATCTCTGCAAAATACGTCCGTAACTCTTCAGGTTGCGCTTTGGTCAAATCGAGGGATACTTTGCCGCCTTCTTCCTTTACTTTTATAGATGTCAGAATATCGCTGACAGACGCCTCGTCTCCGTCGGTATATACCAAAACGTCGGCAAGGGAAATGACCTTGTCGCGCGTGTGTGCGGGAATGCGTTTCTTATCAGCCAATGATTCTATGATCAGCAGATTGTTCCCTTTCGATATCAATCTGTACAAACCGGGCTTGCCGGATACTGCCAAAATCTCTTTTAACATAGCTAATCCAATTCTGATGCTTTTACCCGAAACACGCGACCTTCGCGTGCGAATACGAGTTCGCCATCTGATTTCTTGCGTTCCTTAACCAAACGTTGGAACGCCAAATGCGCTCCCTTGACCACAATTTCTTCGAATTTACGAAGTTCACGTTCATTCATAATTTTTCAATTTATCATAAACTATTGCATTACTTATTTCTATTTCTCCATTCTTGAAGCCTTTGGCTATTACCTCCATCGGCGACAAGGAATTGTCTGTTATCATCCAGTAATCGCATATCGGGACGTACAAATCAAAGAGATTCATTATCCCTGCGCGATAACGGCGACGTACCGTTGCTTCGCTGACATTGTGACCGCCCGCTGCTACCCTGTTCTTTACTCTTTCAACCGCCAAATCCGGCGTGTTAAGCCAGAAATACAGCAAAGTGACGTAATAACCCTTGGATTGTGCATCTTTTACCAAGTTGGCTATCGAACGGCTTGCCAATGTCGTTTCCAGTGCGAAAGTCTCCGTAACTCCTATCAGCTCTCTGATACGCTTATACATAATCCTGCTTGCCTCAACCGCCACCGCCATTGTGTCGGCATTAAACGGAGATAGACCTTTAGCTATCTCGTCTGAATTTACAAACTCCCTGCAGTGCAACATCTCCGGTAGTATAGTATAGGAAGCTGTTGTCTTACCTGCGCCATTGCATCCGGATATTATATATAAATTTGGCACGTTTCTGACTTCTTTAGCGGTGCAAATGTAATTGATATTTTTTTAATGGCAAAATAAAAGTCGTACAAAATCTCGCGAATTTCGTCCTCAAAAGTTGCCGGTTTGTACAAAAAGCCGCTTAAACAGACAACAATCCGACTATTATTGCATCGCATAAAAAAATACCTTTATAATCAACTTTAACATATTCACCCTGTATTTTTAACATTTCTGAACACAAAAAAGGGTGAATTTTCTCAAGAAACTCGTGTTTGCGCGCCTCTCCGAACTCTTTTTCAAGCTCTTTCGGCGACACTCCACGCATAGTACGTAAACGGGTGATAATAAAATCATTATATTTCATCCGTTCATTCAAACATTCTATCTCACAGGGAATTACATCATCTTCGATTATCGACCTGATATAATCCGAAGTCGAAGACACGTTCCACGACCGCGTATCGCCGTCGTAGGAATGAGCCGCCGCTCCAAGTCCGACATAGTGCGTTCCGTTCCAGTACGATGAATTATGCAGCGAAACACGTCCGTCGGGATAGTCGGGCGAACATTTGGCAAAATTTGAAATCTCGTAATGAACAAAACCTGCGTCTGCGAGCTTTTCGACTAACCGACGGAAAAATACTTCGCTCAAATCATCGTCGACAGGCTGCACGTCGCCACGTTCTCTCATTTCATATATCGCGGCGCCTTCCTCGTAAGTAAGACAATAAGCCGAAATATGCTGCACGTCAAGTTCGACGGCTTTATCTACATTATATTCCCAACACTCGGTCGTCTGGCTCGGCAATCCATACATTATATCGACGCTTATATTGTCAAAACCCGCATCCTTGCAGCGATATACGGCATCGAGGGCTTCGCGGGCGGTATGTCGCCTGTTAAGCCTCCGCAATTCGTCGTCAATGAAGCTCTGGATGCCTATACTGATACGATTAAAAGGGAACTGTTTCAATGATTCGACATAAGTGTCGGACAGATCGTCGGGGTTGGCTTCAAGCGTTATTTCGGGGGCGGCGGCGACCGAAAAGCATCGGTAAGCAGCGTCAAACAATCGCCCGAAGTCGGAAGCGCAAAGTTGCGAAGGCGTGCCTCCGCCGAAATAAACCGTTTCGATGACGCTATTCTTCATCGCGTCGCTACGCATTTCCATCTCCCTGACCAGAGCAGATACGTATTCTCCCTTCCGTCCCAAATCGGTATTGGAATAGAAGTCGCAGTAGATGCAGCGCTTAACGCAGAAGGGAATATGTACGTACAATCCTGCCATAATCGTCTAAAACAGTTTTTTTATTGCATAGAACAATAATCTGAATCCGATGGAAACGGCGTACAATATGACTGTAATGGCTAAAACCCATAATAACTGGCTGTAAGATTCATCCCACGAAGTTGCGTACATTATTATGGATAGTATATTCAAAAGAAAAGCCGTGCAGAAACTTGCCAAGAGCCATTTAAGCTCTGTTTTCTGGCGTTTTACGGATATTGTTATGTCTTTCATACTGTTTGATTTTAAATTTCAAGTTCTTTCGGGAAACTCACGATACGATGTTCTTCCATCGCCTGTAGTCCAAGCAGCGCAAACACGGATGAATAGTAGGCTTCCTCGACTAATGAATCATTAGTCAGACCGGTAATCGACGAGTTGCAAAAAGCCGTAAGCAGCTCTACCGAGCCGTCGCCCGCAGCCCCGACAGACGAGGCGCCGCTTGTAGTATTGACTTTATCCGTCACGTAGTATCCCTTGTTGATGGAAGCCGTTTCAGGCACCCAACTCGGTCCCGCAAACGTCACATTATCAAATATTTTATGTTCTATCTGATTTATCAGTTGCAATATACCCGGAGCAGGCTGCGCTTCTTCAAAATAATACTTTCCCTTCTCCAGCTCCATAGTGCCCTTGTCGCCGAGTATCAGTTCTTCAAGTCCCAGAAATTTGTTTGAGATGACCGATTCGTATGACATCTTGATGCCGTTAGGATAGCGGTAAATCAAACTGATATTGTCGTATACTTCGCGTCCGTCTTTCCAATAGACGATGTCGCCGTATCCGGTAACGCTTTCGGGACGCATGCCCAGCGCCCAATCGCCTACCTGCAACTGATGCGCCGCAAGCTCCGTAACCAATCCGGCGGACGAATCGCGATAAAGACGCCAGTTTATCCGGCGTTCGAGGTCGGGCGAGGGCGTCTCGCGTCGCCAGTCGTTATTGCGATACCAATAAGCCCTCATACCGGTGATTGTTCCTATCAATCCGCTGTGAATCATCTCCATAGCGCGGATATACTTAGGATCGAAAAGGCGTTGCTGACCTATAAACAATACTTTGCCGTAACGCTTGTAGGCATCGTAAACATGTTTGCAGCCTTCGAGCGTCAATGCAACCGATTTCTCGCAGAATACATGCTTTCCGGACGACAGGGAATCTATCGCCATGCGTTCATGCTCGTTCAGCGGCGTGACGACCAAAACAGCTTGAATGTCTTTATTTTCA
>JAITPH010000047.1 GCA_031289515.1 Tannerella sp. | reverse complement strand
TCAACTGAATGTATATAAACCGCAACTTGTCGGAAAACGGCTCCATTGTCCGCTCGTTCATCAGGGATATGCGTTCAAATATCTGACGGTCGCTGTCCGTCTCCGAAAGGTTGAAATTCAGTATCGCCACAACATACACGGCTTTCAGCTCAAAGTTCCATTTCTTCCCCGACGGCGCCTGCTTGCGTATCATGCACGATGAGTAAAACAGCGCCCTGTCGGCAAAAAATGTCTGCTTGGCACGCTGTATCTCGACAATGAAATACTCGTCAGCCTCGTTCGTGCACAGCAAATCGTAAACCGCCTTGCGACTTTCCCACTCCATCTGCTCGGTCGGCCGATACTGTATCTCCTTTATCCGCGCATTGGGAATCATGTCGTTCAGGAAGTTTATCATCAACTCCCTGTCGCCGAAAATCTTCTTGAATCCAAAATCCGTCAAGGGATTCATAAAAACCGACGGGGCTTTGACTTCGGTCGCTGCTTTTTTCTTCTTAGCCATTATGCCATGTTATTTTGCAGCAAAACTACAAATAAAAATCGTAACAGCGAAATATATACCGGATTTTTTTTATGTCTTCCGTCATTTGCGGGAACTCCCCTACCCCGTCTTTGCGAGAAAGTTACTAAACGAGTTTAGTAATTTTCTTGCAATGACGAAAATACCTGCTTTTTGACACGCCCTCTTCATTCTGCGTGTATGTCCTACGGACAAATATTTCGCGGAGGGGCTTTTTTCTATTGATATGCAAGTCCTGACGGACTATTTTTTCTGCTGATATACATGTTTTTCACAGTAAACGGACGAATTGTCGCAGTCGAAGTTCCTGACAGACTATTTTTTTTCTGTTGATATGCAAGTTCTGACGGACTGCTTTTTCTGCTGATATACAAGTCTTAACGGACTTTTGCGACGGGATTTTTGTCGAATAATTAGGGCTTCGGAGGCGTTATTTTTTTTCAAAATTTCAAATATTCAGAATGATTTGTATGTGATTTATTAAAAATATCATATCTTTGCAGGACATTTTGGCATATTATGCCAAAATAAACAAACATAAAGACAATCCAAAATGACAGAAAGAAACATTTCGACTAAGAAGTATGGACTTTATAATCCTGAATATGAGCGCGATGCGTGCGGCGTCGGCATGATTGTCCACATACGCGGCGAGAAGTCGCACGACATCATGGAATCGGCTCTAAAAGTGCTCGAAAACCTGCGCCACCGCGGAGCTGAAGGCGCAGACAACAAAACCGGCGACGGAGCAGGCATACTGCTTCAGATACCGCATGAATTTATCCTTCTGCAAGGAATACCCGTCCCCGAAAAAGGCAAATACGGCACAGGAATTGTCTTCCTGCCAAAAGACGAGAATCAGCAGTCGGAGATACTCAGCATCATCATCGAAGAGATTGAAAGAGAAGGACTTTCGTTGATGCACATCCGCAAAGTGCCCACTAATCCCGACATACTCGGCGACGAAGCGCGGGCGGCAGAACCGGATATAAAACAGATTTTCATAACAGGCGAAAACGACCAGCAAAAACTCGAACTCAAGCTCTACATCATACGCCGACGCATAGAAAGCCGCGTGAACGACAGCGCGTTGACGGATAAAAGCGACTTTTACGTCGTTTCGCTCTCTACGCGAATCATAGTATATAAAGGAATGCTCGAAACGATGCAGTTGCGCGGCTATTATCCCGATCTTGTAAACAACTATTTCACGACCGGACTGGCGCTCGTACATTCGCGTTTCAGCACCAACACTTTCCCGCGCTGGAGCCTTGCGCAGCCATTCCGCCTGCTCGCTCACAACGGCGAGATAAACACAATTCGCGGCAATCGCGGATGGATGGAAGCGCGCGAAGGCGTCCTTGCCTTTCCTTCATTAGAAAATATAGATTCGTTGCGTCCGATAGTGCAGCCCGGCATGAGCGACAGCGCTTCGTTCGACAACGTTCTCGAATATCTTGTAGCTTCGGGCATGAGTCTGCCGCACGCGATGGCGATGCTCGTCCCCGAAAGTTTCAACGACAAGAATCCCATTACCGAAGACCTCAAATCGTTCTACGAATATCATTCAATCCTGATGGAGCCGTGGGACGGCCCGGCAGCGCTTATGTTCAGCGACGGACGTTATGCCGGCGGCATGCTCGACCGCAACGGTCTGCGTCCCGCCCGCTACCTTGTCACAAAGAACGACATCATGGTTGTAGCCTCCGAAGTAGGCGTCGTAGACCTTGAGCCGGGCGAGATAAAGGCAAAAGGACGGTTGCAACCGGGCAAAATCATCCTCGTAGACACGGAACAGGGCAAAATATTTTTCGACGAGGAGTTGAAAGAAGAGTTGTCGCAGGCAAAACCGTATCGTTCATGGCTGACTAACAACCGTGTAGAGCTTGACGAGCTGAAATCCGGACGCCACGTGGCAAGCAGCATAGACAAGTTCGAGCAACGCCTCAGCCTGTTTGACTATACCCGCGAGGAGATAGAACGCATCATAGTACCGATGGCTACCGGCGGCGTTGAACCTGTCGGCTCGATGGGCTTCGACTCGCCGCTTGCCGCTATCTCGAAACGCCCGCAACTGCTTTACAACTACTTCCGACAGCAGTTTGCGCAGGTGACGAATCCGCCTATCGACCCTATCCGCGAGGAACTTGTGATGAGTCTTTCGGAATATATAGGCGCTGTCGGCGATAACATCCTGACGCCCAACGAATCGCATTGCAAAATGGTACGCTTGCCCCACCCCATTTTGAGCAACACGCAACTTGACATAATATGCAATATAAGATACAAGGGATTCAAATCCATCAAGTTATCAATGCTTTATGAGATAGCCAAGGGACGCGACGGACTTGAAAAGGCTCTGAATCAGCTATGCAAGCAAGCCGAGCAATCGGTGAAAGACGGCGTTAACTACATCATATTGAGCGATCGCGGCGTAAATGAAAAAATGGCGCCAATACCGTCGCTTCTTGCCGTAAGCGCCGTTCACCACTACCTTATCTCGGTACAGAAGCGCGTACAGACGGCATTGATAGTCGAAACCGGCGAGATGCGCGAGGTGATGCACGCCGCCCTGCTGCTTGGCTACGGGGCAAGCGCGCTGAATCCGTACATGGCTTTCGCCGTTCTCGACGATCTGGTGAATAAAAAAGAGTTGCAATTAGACCTCGTCACGGCGGAGAAAAACTACGTAAAAGCTATCTGTAAAGGTTTGCTCAAGATAATCAGCAAGATGGGCATAAGCACAATCCGCAGTTATCGAGGCGCAAAACTCTTTGAGGCGATAGGCATCAGCGAGGAGTTGAGCGAAAAATATTTCGGCGGAGCGGTCAATACCATCGGAGGCATACGCCTGAACGAGATCGTGGCCGATTCCAAGATACTGCATAACAGGGCGTTCAATGAGAATATTCCCGAAACGCTGCCACATCACGGCATATTGTCGTACCGCAAAGACGGCGAGGCGCACGCATGGAATCCGGAGACGATATCGACGCTGCAACTTGCCACGCGCACAGGCAATTACAGTCTCTTCAAAAAATATACCGGCATAATAAACAGCAAGCCCGACCCCATATTCATTCGCGATTTTCTTGCTTTCAAAAAGGCAAAGAAGGCTGTATCCATCGACAAGGTAGAGCCTGCGAGCGAGATAATGCGGCGATTCGTCACCGGCGCAATGAGTTACGGCTCGATAAGCAGGGAAGCGCACGAAACGATAGCGATGGCAATGAATTTCATCCACGGACGCAGCAATACCGGCGAGGGCGGCGAAGATCCGGAACGCTTCAAACCACGCAAAGACGGACTTTCACTCAGGTCGGCTATAAAACAAGTGGCGTCGGGACGTTTTGGCGTGACGGCCGAATATCTTGTCAACGCCGACGAGATACAGATAAAAATAGCGCAAGGAGCAAAACCGGGCGAGGGCGGACAATTGCCCGGTCATAAGGTAGATACAATCATAGCAAAGACGCGACATTCGATACCCGGCATTTCGCTGATTTCGCCGCCGCCCCATCACGACATTTATTCTATCGAAGATCTGGCGCAACTTATCTTTGACCTGAAAAACGTCAATCCGCAGGCGGAAATAAGCGTCAAACTTGTTGCAGAGACAGGGGTAGGCACTATCGCCGCCGGAGTGGCAAAGGCTAAGGCAGACCGTATCATCATCTCCGGAGCCGACGGCGGAACAGGCGCGTCGCCTATCAGTTCGATCCGTTATGCAGGCATATCGCCCGAACTCGGATTGTCGGAGACGCAACAGACGCTTGTGCTGAACGGACTTCGCGGACAGGTCAGACTGCAGACCGACGGACAGATAAAGACCGGTCGCGATATTATCGTCATGGCGCTGCTCGGCGCGGAAGAATTTGGCTTTGCGACGTCGGCGCTTATCGTTTTGGGTTGCGTGATGATGCGCAAATGCCATCTTAACACGTGTCCGGTCGGCGTGGCTACGCAGGATGAAGAACTGCGGCGACGCTTTCACGGCAAATATGAATATCTTGTAAACTACTTCAACTATCTGGCGGAGGAGGTGCGCGAATATCTTGCAGAAATGGGCTTTACCAAATTCGACGACATAATCGGTCGCACCGACCTTATAGAACGCAAGCCGTCGGACGGCATCACGAAGCACGACTTGCTTGACTTCAGCAAACTGACTTATTTTCCGAAAGAAGGCTTCACGTCTTCCATCAAGAAAACTACCGACCAGATACATCATATCGAAAACGTTAAAGACCGCGACATAATAAATCAGGCAAAAAACGCTATCGAAAAACAGCGGGAAATATCGCTCGACTATACGATAGCAAATACCGACCGTGCTGTCGGGGCGATGATTTCGGGTATTATAGCCAAGAAATACGGCGAGGCGGGACTGCCCGACCATACGATAAACGTCAAGTTCAAAGGCTCTGCCGGTCAGAGTTTCGGAGCATTTTTGGCTGCGGGCATCAACTTCCGTCTCGAAGGCGAGGCCAACGACTATCTCGGCAAAGGGCTTAGCGGCGGACGAATCAGCCTCTCGCCGCCGGTACGCTCGACATTCATAGCCGAAGACAATACGATAGCCGGTAATACATTATTATATGGAGCTACGAGCGGCGAAGTCTATATCAACGGTCGCGTCGGCGAGCGTTTTTGCGTGCGCAACAGCGGCGCTATCGCCATAGTCGAAGGCGTCGGCGACCATTGCTGCGAATACATGACAGGCGGACGGGTCGTCGTTCTCGGCGAAACAGGCCGTAACTTCGCCGCCGGTATGAGCGGAGGCGTCGCTTACGTCTGGAACAAAAAAGGCAACTTCGATTATTACTGTAACATGGAAATGGTCGAACTGTCGCTTATTGAGGAGAGTTCGCGTCGCAAAGAGCTGCACGAACTTATACGTAAACACTATCACTTCACAGGTAGCCATATCGCAAGCGATATGCTCGATAATTGGGACAGATATTCCGGAGAATTTATCGAAATAGTTCCGATAGAGTATAAAAAAGTCTTGCAGGAGGAACAAATGAAGAAGCTGCAACGCAAAATTGCCGAGGTGCAGAGAGACTATTAATCAGTTGAGAAAAAAATAACTATGGGAAATCCAAAAGCATTTTTAACTGTACCAAGGCAGGAAGCCGGATACAGACCGATATACGAGAGAAAAACCGATTTCAGCGAGGTAGAACAGACGCTGAACAGTAGCGACCGCAGGACGCAGGCTTCGCGTTGCATGGATTGCGGCGTGCCGTTTTGCCATTGGGCTTGTCCGATCGGCAATAAACAACCGGAATGGCAAGATCTGCTTTATAAAGGCAGGTGGCAGGACGCATTCAGGATACTTGAACAGACTTGCGACTTTCCTGAATTTACAGGACGCATCTGTCCCGCGCTGTGCGAAAAAAGCTGCGTGCTGAATTTGAGCATTCACGAGCCGGTGACTATCCGCGAGAACGAAGTCGCCATCGTGGAAGCGGCATTCCATGAGGGCTTCATCAAACCGGTAACGCCGGTGCGCAACGGCAAGAAGGTTGCCGTCGTGGGCAGCGGCCCGGCAGGCTTGACGGTCGCTAACCAGCTGAATCGCAAAGGCTACAAAGTGACCGTATTCGAGAAAGACGAATGGGCGGGCGGCTTGCTGCGCTTCGGTATTCCCAACTTCAAACTGAGTAAACTGATTATCGACCGCCGCATCGACCTCATGGAACGTGAAGGCGTGAAATTCAAAAACAAATGCCACGTCGGCAAAGACTTGAAAATAAACGAACTGCTCGACAACTACGACGCCGTATGCCTGTCGATCGGATGCGAAGCGCCGCGCGACCTGAAAGTTGAAGGGCGCGAACTCAACGGCATATATTTCGCCCTCGAATTTTTGGGACAGCAGAATCGCGTCCTCGGCGGCATTAAAATACCCGATAAAGAGCGTATTTCGGCAAAAGGCAAAAACGTGCTTGTCATAGGCGGCGGCGATACGGGCAGCGACTGCGTCGGCACGTCGAATCGCCATGGCGCAAAAAGCGTAACGCAGATAGAGATATTGCCTCAACCGCCGAAAGACTTCAATCCACAGACGCCGTGGCCAATGTGGCCTCAAATTCTCAAGACGAGCAGCAGCCATGAAGAAGGATGCGTGCGCCGCTGGAATCTTACTACAAATAAATTCACCGGCGACGGCAAGGGAAACGTTAAAGAGGTTGAGGTAGAAGAAGTTGCGTGGACGGAAGCTAAGGCGGGCGGTCGTCCGGAAATGAAACCGACAGGCAAGAAAGAGACGATCGCAGCAGACCTCGTCTTCCTCTGCATGGGTTTCGTCAATCCTGTTCAGGAGGGCGTTATCGGCGAACTGTCGCTCAATACCGATCAACGCCTCAATATTGCGGTAGACGGTAACAACCGGACTTCGTCGGAGAAGGTATTTGCGTGCGGCGACGCCGTTTCGGGCGCAAGCCTCGTCGTGCGGGCAATGGCTTCGGGACGCAAGACCGCAGATGCGATAGACAGATTTCTTTCATAAAAATATAAATACAAATACAAAAATAAAAATAAGATTATGTGTGGAATAACAGCGATATTTAATATCCGCAAGGAAGAACAGACGGATGCGTTACGCGCCCAGGCGTTGAAAATGAGTAAAAGGATTCGCCATCGCGGACCTGACTGGAGCGGTATTTATACCGGAAAAACGGCGATACTTGTACATGAACGCCTGTCTATCGTCGATCCGGCTTCGGGCAAACAGCCGTTGATAAGCCCCGACGGCAAAATAATACTTTGCGTAAACGGCGAAATTTACAATCATCGCGACATACGCGAGCGTACGAAAGACAAATACGAGTATCAGACAGGCTCCGACTGCGAAGTCATCCTTGCGCTGTACAAGGAAAAAGGCATCGATTTTCTGGAAGACATAAGCGGGATATTTGCTTTTGCGCTTTATGACGAGGAAAAAGACTTGTTTATGATAGCCCGCGACGA
This sequence comes from Tannerella sp., assembly GCA_031289515.1. Taxonomy (GTDB): domain Bacteria; phylum Bacteroidota; class Bacteroidia; order Bacteroidales; family Tannerellaceae; genus Tannerella. Next base: position 864 of record JAITPH010000047.1, on the reverse strand, counting down.
GATAGGCGTCATTCCGCTGTATATCGGAAAAGACGCCGACGGACATGTGCTCGTGTCTTCGGAGCTGAAAAGTCTCGAAGGATTCGCTACGGAATACGACCAGTTCAAACCCGGACACGTATGGTGCAGCCGCGATGCCGAGCCTGTCAAATGGTATAGCCGCGACTGGATGGATTACGAGAACGTAAAGAATAATCCGGCGGACAAGGATGAATTGCGGGTGGCGCTTGAGGACGCCGTTTCGCGCCAATTGATGAGCGACGTTCCTTATGGAGTGTTATTGTCGGGCGGTCTGGATTCGTCGGTAATCTCGGCGGTCGCCAAGCGTTATGCGGCAAAGCGCATCGAGGACGGCAACCGGACGGAGGCGTGGTGGCCGCAGTTACATTCGTTTGCCATCGGTCTGAAAGGCGCGCCCGACCTGTCGGCGGCCCGGAAGGTTGCCGACCATATCGGAACGGTGCATCACGAGATAAACTACACCATTCAGGAAGGACTTGACGCCATACGCGACGTTATTTATCACATTGAGACTTATGACGTTACGACAGTCCGGGCGTCGACGCCGATGTACCTTTTGTCGCGCGTCATTAAAAGTATGGGCATAAAAATGGTTTTAAGCGGCGAAGGGGCGGACGAGGTTTTCGGCGGTTACCTGTACTTTCATAAAGCGCCCGATGCAAAGTCTTTTCACGAAGAGACTTTGCGCAAGATAAGCAAGTTGTACCTCTACGACTGCCTGCGGGCGAATAAAAGTCTGGCAGCGTGGGGCGTCGAAGGGCGCGTGCCTTTCCTCGACAAGGAATTTCTCGACGTTGCCATGCGCCTGAATCCCGAATCAAAAATGGCGCCGGGCAGCGTTAT
>JAITPH010000133.1 GCA_031289515.1 Tannerella sp. | reverse complement strand
GCACCCAAATCCACGTCAGTGCAAGAGGCGCGAAAGCAATCAGACTCAGCTCGATACGCCCGAATGAGAAAACGAGAAAAGCGAAAACGATAAAACCGCACACGTAAAGCACGTAATTGAAATTGTCGGACAACGACGCAATCATGCGGCGCGTAATCGAGCCTGCGTCGAAAGCTATCGACGAAGAGCTGTTTTCGCCAAGTTTATCTTCGAGTTCGCGCGCTTTCGAGGCGTCGGTATAAAGCATATTTACAATCATCGCCTTGCCGTCTTTTTCGATAACGTAATTCTTGGCGAGCGACTGCCGTATAAGGTCGAAATGCGACATGTCGACGACTTCGTGTTTTCCGGTAATCATATCTTCAAACGACTGAAACGCGCCTTCGCGAAAGCCTGTTTTACGCGCTTCTTCGTTGAGACATGTCTTCACGGAATCTCTGCGGTCGCGCCAAAAGTCGTCCCAACGCTTCAACCGCTCTGCCTGCATGACGCGCGAAGGATAAAAGCCTCCTACACCGCTAATTCTGTATATGTCGCCGTTATCGACCAACGAGCGGACAAACGCCATGTTCGTTTCATTTGCTTCGAGAGCCGTCTCCAAATCAGCGCCTTCGGCTACATAATACATAACATGCCGATTATCATTCAACTGTCCGGTCATTTTCTCAAACGATTCCTTCTGAGATGCAGTCATATAGTTTATTGTCTGCATGTTTGTCTCAAATCTCGAATTGCCGCTATAAAAACTCAAAATAATCGTCAAGACTATGATCGACAGGACAAGCCAACGGTTTTGCTCAAAAGGACGGGCTATAAAAGACTTGCTTTCGTCGGCAAACGCCGTATTTCCCTGTCGGCGTTTTTTGGAAGACAGGAAATGCGGCAGAAAGAAAAGGACGAAAAGTATCGTGCCGACCAGCAGCAGCGAAGCAAACAGTCCGAGGTCTTTCATCGAATCCGAGCCTGTGAAGACAAGGCTTATGAAAGCGCCGACAGTAGTAATATTCCCGATTGTCAGAGGCTCTATTATATCTTTGATTACAAGCCGCGAATCGAGCGTATGATTATGATGTTCCATAAAATGCAGCGGATAATTTATCGCAATACCGAACATTATGGAACTGATGCCGACGGCAATAACCGAAACGTCTCCGCTAATGATATTCAAAGCCGCAAGCGCAAAAAGTCCGCCGAAAACGACCGAAGCAAAGACAAGAACTATCTTCAGCACGCTCCGGAAAGCATATATCAGCAAAATCAACATTATGACGACCGCTATCGAAGTCGAGAAAAGCGTATCTTGGCGTATCTGCCGCGAGTTGGTCAGCCCTATTTCCGCCGCGCCGAAATAGTCGAAACTTACGCCTTCAAACGATTTTTCCACATCTGCAATAAATGACTTCAACGAATCGAGGAAGACCTCGTTTGCCTGCGTGTCGCTTACCGGAATGGCGCAATCAATGAACATCAACGCCTGATTTTCGGCATTAAACAAATGTTCGTCGTATAAACGGTATTTTTCGTCTGCGCTGAAACTTTTCAGTTTGTCCATTAGCGAAGCCGACACTTGCAAAGGGTCTGACAGCAGATTGTTGCGGACTAACATCCCTGCCGTCGAAGTCAGCACATTCCTGTCCATAAGCAATTGGCGCGCAATGGCTTCGCGCGTAAGCAGCGTATCCATCCGCCGATAATCTTCATCTTCGAGGAAATAAGGCATATTATCGATTACAAATGACGAGACGGCCGTCATCTCCGCCTGATTGATGCAGTAAAGCAGACTTTTAATGTACGATGAATCCATCTCCGCGCAAAGTTTTCCGGCAAGCGCATCGACGGCGGCGATTCCGGCTTCCATCGCCTCGTCCGAAAGGTCTGCCGTATTGCAATAAACGGTAATTATATTTGACGACGCGACATAATGATAGGCGTTGTTTATGCGCTCGTTTTCTTTGTTTTCAGGCAGAAAACCCGCTATATCCTCCTTAAAACCGATGTTGTAAGCCAAAAAAGCGAATAAAACAACAAACAGACCCAAAAGAGCAAAAAGCGTCCTCCTGCGGCAGGAAAAATAATCGTATACGGATAGAAAAAACTTTGTCATGACTATTTCTTTCCGGTGAATAATAAACGATAAAGCATAGAAGGATAGCCATATACAATAGCGAGAAAAGTCAGGACGGTATTCATTACGCTGATACGCAAAAAGTCCAGTCCCGGACGGAAATGCGTTACCCGCTCATCGTCGGGCGGATAATATACAAGAGTAGGAACGGACGCTATCCTGATACCTCGCCATGCCGAGCGCACAAGAATTTCAAGTTCAGCTTCATACCGGCATGAATACGATCTCATCCCTTTCATTTTCGTTATCGGATAGAGGCGAAAGCCGTTCTGCGTATCGCGCAGGCAACGAGCGGTCTGAACGGTAAACCAGAAATTTGAAAATTTATTGGCGAAACTGTTTTTGGCGGGCATATCGCCTTTAGTCGTGCGTTGCCCTATCAGAAAAGCATCGGGATATTTTTCGACACAATCGACAAACTTCACTATTTCCGAAGCAAAATGCTGTCCGTCGGAATCCATCGTTATAGCGTACCTGAAACCCATCATTTCCGCAATATCAAGCCCCTCATTCAGCGCATAGCCCTTTCCCCTGTTTTCCCTGTACGATAATACATCAATTTTGTGCTCAAAACTTTCGACTATTTCCGTCGTTTTATCCGTCGAGCCGTCGTTGACTACAATCAAATAATCGGTATATTGCATGATGTCGTTAAGCACGGCGGCGACAGTTTTTTCATTATTATATGCAGGCACAATCACGCAAATACGCAGCCTGCGCATTTGTTCCTGCAGCAAAGGCGTTGTCTTAAAGCTCATCAATGCTTTTGAGAGAACGGTATCGCCATGACTTATTACCGCAGAAACTGCGGGGAATCCGTCTTCCTGCTTAGGTTTCGACAATGTAATCCGAACATCTATTTCCGGATATTCGACAGGATTTATGCCGACAAAAAATTTGTTGTTCCTGACATTGGCGATAAACAGATCCTTGCCGGTATAGTCCGACGTCAGTTCTTTTATCATTTGCGCCACGCACGCGCCGGGCATGACCGGACTGCCTGCAAAGTGAGCCTGAAAAATAGGATGCAGACCGTTAAGAGCCAAGCGATAATCCCGGCCGGTCTCAATATCCTTTTTATCTTTTATCGTAAAGAAATTATCTTTAAGCATCTATAATATCACTTTATTACGGTCTATATCAATCATTTTTCTTAATTCATATCTCATGTTGTGATTGTTAATCAAAGCGACGGAGCCGTCCGGCAACAGCAAAATCTGCTTCTTCGCGTAATTAATCACAACAGCGCCGTCCTGCTCAAACCGTTCGAGTTCGCGGCGACCGAACGACGAAGCCGGATTGTCTACGTTGAAAAGGAAATACAAATCATCTTCGACCGTCTTGCGGATATATCCTTTGTCAAGCATCGAAATGACGTTGAGAAGCGTGCATTTATCGTCGCCGACGGTGAAGTCGAAAATCTTTGTTCCCATCTCGTTAATAAGCGTTCCGCGCCATTCGTTGCCGTATCGCTTCACAAAACATAGACCGGTAATGCTGTTATCCTGCCTTTTCAAGACGATGCGATAGCTGTTTTTCAGCGTGTCGGAGCGCAGACTTTCCGTCCATACGGCACGCTCCGACGGTCTGGCTGTCTGCATCCGTCTGACGGTCGGCGTCGTCGAAGCGCAACCGGTAATCAACGCGAACAGTATGCTAATTAGAAAAAAGTTCTTCATCTATGGTCGTATTTATCTTGATATTTTTAAGGCTGATAACAGTTCTGTCCCCGCTTTTCTCGACGAGTTCGACCGTATGCACGCGGCTGTCCGACTTGTCCACAAACAGATTGATTGCCGAAAATATGTCTTTTATCTCCTTTTTCAACGGCGTCAGTTGCAGCTTGTAACCGTCTTTTCCGACTAAGAACTGCGTATCGAAATCGGGCGAGCCGACCAATCCCTTTCCGCTGACGCTTCCAATCATTATTTTGCTTATCTCGCCGAACAACCTGTTTGATTTGACCGGCGTTTTGTTCGTCCTGTCGCCGGTTGTCATGCTCACGTCCTTGCCGTCTGTCGAAAATACGTATTTGTACGGTTTCGTGTATTCCCAGCGTATTTTGTTCTCTTTCTTATAGTACATTTTTCCCTCGGAAGTCGCCTTTTCGTCCATGAACGACAATTCCTTGACCTGCGTAAAATCGCAAATCATAGTATTCATAGCGCCCGATGCGCCGGTTATACTGCCTGCGATTTTCGCCTTCTCCGCCTCCGTAGCTTCCTGATACTGGGCAAACAGGGAAGCAACGACGCCAAACAATCCAACAAGTAACAAGTAAAATCTCATATAATTCGTAATTTTTAATTTTTAATTGATTAACCCTGTCGAGTAAGAAATCCAACTCCTATCATAATAAACAGCACGCCAATCCAGCGGGTCGGCGTCACTGTCTCGTGAAAGATAAAAACGGCTGCAAACGTCCCGAAAATATAGCTGATGCTGATCAGGGGATATGCAAGCGACAAATCATTATGTTTAAGTATATAAAACCAGATAAGCGATGCCATGACCATCGACAGTCCGGACGCCGCCAACTGCCAATTGAGCGCCAGATCGCGGAAGAACTTCCATGTCCAGCAGAATTTATCCATTTTGGCAAGGGCTAACTTCAGGAAAACCTGTCCCGACGCGAGAAAAACGCATTGTACGATCGAACATATAATTAATTTCAACATGACGATAAGAGTATAAGTGAATGTGATTTGTTTTTGTGATGATTATATAGCAATATCCGTTTCACGCCGGTAATGTCTCCGGTCGGCGCTCCGGCAAACCTGTCTGAAACCAGAAACGACGGTATGCTGCCTTTATCGAGGCATGTAGCTGCTACATGAACAGCCATTGCCGACGACGAAAACGATTCGCCGAATATGTGCTTGTATTGAACGACCGGACGACAGGCGAAGACATTTTCCGCAACCCGAAAATAGACCTCGTCATCGGCGGCGTTTGTATTAATGCCGGTAATGACGGCGTCGACATCCGACAATCCGCATCCCGCCCCGGCAAGCATCCGGTCGAGAGCTTCGCGTATACGGTCGCAGGCAGGCCGGTACATCAATTCGACGCCGTTCACCTCGCACAGCGTTTTCTCCGTCTTCTCGGCAGAAAGAGCCATGCTGACGGCCGCCTCCGATGCGAAACATTTCATTTTCGGAGAATCGTCCGTTGCAAAATTGTACATTCCTATCTTCCCGAACATATTATAATAGTTATCCGTCAGTTCGTCGAATCCGCCTACCAATGCGTTGTTGATGCGTTTACGGGCAAACTGCATCATCGCGTCGAGCAAGGCATGTTCAAACGACACGCCGCGATGCACAAAACTGTTGTTATATCCGTGACATTTGAGGTCTATCGCGACAGTCGAACTGACTACATTGTGCGTCGATTGCATGAAATATGACGGCTGAAGGGTCTTTTCACCATTCTCCAACATCGACACGAGAAACTTTTCAGTATTGTCGATACATCCGAGACCTGTTCCGCTAATGATGGCGTCGGGCGTCTCAATGCCTGCATCCTTCAATGTTTTCCTTGACGCGACGACAGCCCGCTTGAGCAGCGCGCACATCCGGCGCGACATCAGGGGCGACAGATAATCTGCAAACCTGACGTCGATGGAAGCTACCCGCTTCCCGCTGTAATATACCGGGTCATAAAACCATTCGTCCGAGAACGGTTTCTGTACCGATATTTGATTTGATGATTGAATATATACCGGCATAGCAGATTAGATTTCCGATAAGACAATAGCCGAATCATTACCTCCGAAACCGAATGAATTTGACAGGACATGTCTTATCCGGCGCGCGGGTTCGGGGTCTGTCACCGGAGTGAAACCGTGTTCTTCAATCCTGTTTTTGAAGTTCATATTTACAGGCAGGAAATTATGCCCGATGGCAAGAAGCGATACGACGGCCTCGAATCCTCCGGCTGCACTCGTCGTATGGCCGGTGAAAGCCTTTATCGACGAGAGCGGCGGAACACTGTCGCCAAAAACGCGCATCACGGCAAGTCCTTCGGTCAGATCGTTGTTTTGCGTTCCTGTTCCGTGACTGTTCAGATAGTCTATATCTTCCGGTTTCAGTCCTGCATTCTCGATTGCGCCTTTCATTGCGAGATAGGGGCCAAGTCCGTCCGGCGAAGAAGCCGTCGCATGATAAGCGTCGCAGGCATTGTAATATCCCGAAACCTTGCCTATCGGACGCACGCCCCGCTTCGACGCCGATTCTACGGATTCAAGAACGACATATCCCGCGCCTTCTCCGAGATTGATGCCTGCACGGTCGCGGTCGAACGGTTTGCACTGCTCCGTATCGAGTATCATCAGCGTATTGAAGCCGTTCACGTGATAGCGCGAAAGACATTCGCATCCTCCGGCTACGACGATGTCGGCGCGACCGTCTTTGATCATGTCCGCGCCCATCATGATAGTGTTTGCCGACGACGAACAGGCGGTGACTATAGTCGAAATCATGCCGAAACAGCCGAAATAATCGGCTATCTGCTCGGTGCACGAGCCGCAGTCGTTGAGTTCGATATACGCATTTCTTGAGGTCGTTTCGAGATAGTCCGTATACATGTTTTCGGTCTGATCCATGCCTCCGACGGTAAGCCCGGAAAGGAACGCGACGCTGTGCGACCTTTTGACGTCGAGCTGCGCCTGCCGCAATGCTTCGCCGACTGCCGGAACGGCAAGCAGCGAGGAACGGATATACGCCTCCGATGCGGGAATATCAAGCATTTCGCGCAACTCGCCGTTGCTGAACTTGACTTCGCCCGCAGGAAATTCGGTATGCGACGTCTTGAGAAAACGTATCGGCTGAATGCCCGATTTCAGGTTTACAAAAGCGTCCAGAGTGACCTCTTTTCCTATTCCCAA
>JAITPH010000200.1 GCA_031289515.1 Tannerella sp. | reverse complement strand
AAGGTTTTGCACTGATATCTATCTTGTAATGTAGGGACTTTGATTCCCACATTTTTTATCTTGTCCTTCGGACGAAGCCGGAGGAAAGACGGGTCAGCAGTAAACCCCCGTGTTTAGGTAAAAATTTCAGATAACCTGAACAGGAAAGTTCCATATCATTAACTCCTCCGGGTGAAGCCATGAAATCTGCTTTGCCGGTGAGCGCCGTTAACCGATCACACCGTCGTGTTCCCGCACAGCCAAGTCGTTCGATCCGGAATCCAGGGTCAGCACGACGGTTTTCATTTGGCAATCGGAAAGTTTTTCCTTTGCCGAATTTTCGACCCCCACAACTTCAAAGCATATTTGCCCGGGCTTCATCGAAGCCGAGTTGTCGAAAAACGGTTGATACACATCGTACACGCAGTTCGGAATTGCCTTTGCCTCGAAAGGCGAACAGTTCATTCCTGCTTGCAATTGGTTGACGAATTGAACATCCTGTTGCTTCTGACGCAGACGTTCCCATTTACCGATAGAAGAATTGTTTATCATAACAAATCGTGAATAAAAAATTATTAATTAAACTTGTTTTGCAGCGTGGCTTACTCCGTTCCGGCTTCGCTCCGCCTACACTTCGTAAGCCACGCTGCAAAGATCACAATATCTTGCTGTTTTTACAATATTTCAAAGAACTTTCTTGCTTTTTCTATAAATGTCATTTGGCGCAAAGATAGGAATGCATCGTCCGGTAGAAGCGGATGCATTCCTGACGGAATGCAGAGAATAGGGGTAAAATTCATTTTCTGCCGAGCGATACATCTCTACGAGATGTTAGGACAAGATGCGGATAATCATTAAATTTTTCTTCCGGCAAAGTGTAACCGTTTCAGGTATCGTGCGTCAAAAGGGCAGATATTTTGAATTACTAACTTTTAAAAAACAAAAATTATGGATTTTCTAATGGGGCCGCTTGTATGCGGTATTATTTTTTACTTTACCTATATGGTATTTGAGCTGTTCGTTCGCAAGAACGAGAGACAGACTATCATCGAAAGGATGGGACAGAACATGACGCCTATCGATTCGAATATTCTGAAAAATCAGTTCGACTCGCTGCTTCCTACCATTCCCAAAAGGTCGTTTACAAGTCTGAAACTGGGATGCCTGTTTTTGGGAATCGGATTCGGGCTTCTGGTCGGACTGTTCCTCTGTCTTTACATAAGCCGGTACGATTATGATAATTGGCGGGAAAGGGAATTTCATTCGGTCGCTTACGGGGCGTCGGTGTTATTGTTCGGGGGCGCCGGACTGCTGATTTCGTACGGCATTGAAAGACATTCTACCAACAGTGTCGAAAAACGGAACGTCAATAATTGAGAATTGACAGAGACCTCCGTTTCCGTCCCTCGCGATGACGGTTTCCGGGTACGGTTTTCTCTTCATTGTGTGTACATCCCTCCGCTATTGCGAGTCTGCGAAGCAATCCGGCGATTGTCAATATTCCGGATTGCTTCCTCCCTTGCAATGACGGTTTCCTCCATGGAGGAAAGGTTTTCCCCCATGAGGGAAAAGTCGTTTGCAGTGGAAAAAGGGCGGTTTTCGACGCCGGGAAAGTCGTTCCCTACGGCAGGAGAAAGATGGGGAACGGCTTTCGCGTCAAAAGAATCTACTTGATACTTTCAAGGTATCCGTTAATATGTCCTACCGAGACGTCTTTCAGGATTACTTTCTTGTCCTTGTCGAGGAGATAGAGCGTCGGAATGGCTTTCAGGTCGTACAGTTGCCTGTTTCTGACGTCCGTCATCTTGTCGTAGCTGTTTATCCACGACGTCGGCACGTCCTTCAGATGTCCGTGCCATTCATCCAGATTTTCGTCCGGATAAACTGCCAGCACCTTCAGTTTCCCTGCATTTATCGCCGCCGTGATGGACGCCGTATTGTCGATTTCGGCCATCGTCTGCCGGCATTCCTTGCATCCCGGATTGTAGAACATCAGCAGCAGATAGTCCGACTTGATATTGTACAGCCGACCCTTCTGCCCCGAAGCCAGCGTGTATTCAAGGTCGTTGGCCAACGCGCCGGGCCTGTTCTTGTGCGCAAGGAGGAGCATGTAGGCGGGACGTATCTTGTTGTCGTCGCTCAGGCGTTTTGTCACGACCATCTGCTCCAGAAAGGGAATGAAGTATTCGTCGTTGCGCAAAGCCGAGTTAGGCTCGTAAAGGTATCGTTCGGCTTCGCGGCAGAAATAGCCGAACATGACGCTGTCCACCTCGGCAGCCTGCATCAGTTTCCTCACTCCGTCCGTCACCTTCTCGTATGAAGCATACTGGAAGATGGACAGGAAATCGACGAAAGCCTGCTCCGTAATCGCCGGCGCATGACAGTACATCGTATCCGTAAAGTCAAAATTATCCCAATAGTGAGTGATTATGTATTCTGCCTGTTCACGTGTATTGGTCAGCAATACAGGCGGCTTTGGCCTCTCAAAATTTCTCGGCATTCTTTTCGCAGGCGCTTCACCGCCTTTTTTTCTGTCCGTAGACGTGCAGCCCGCAACACCCGTCACAAGCGACAAAACAATAAACAATTTCAAAAAAGTTCTCATAAGCATTTAATTATATGTATATTAATAAAACCAATAGAAAGAAACGAGACCAAAGATAGACAAAATAATGATAACAGAGCCTACAATTCTATTAAAAACTTTCAGTCCCCTGATATTAAACCAGCTGCGCATAAGCGAAACGACGAAGGTAATAAACAGCCACCACGCGACAGCTCCGACAAAAACGCCCGCCAGACCCGAAACCGTTGTCTGAATCGAGTGTTCGGGCAATAAAAAGCCGAACTGCGCATACAGACCGATAAAAAGAAAAACTATAAGCACATTGCTGAAAGTAAGCAGGAACGCCGTCCCGAAGTCCTGAAGGAGCGTTTGCCGCTGTTCCTGATTTTTTTGCAGCGTCTTCACCGGATTGCTTTTGAAGATGTAATAGCCGAAAATGACCATGACAATGCTTCCGAAAATCTGCAAAGGACGCTGGTGAGCCTCGACGAAATTCACGATAAGACCCATGAAGAGACCCGTGGCGGTTGCATAAAGCAAATCCGACAAAGCCGCTCCCATACCGGAAACGAAGCCCGACAAATGTCCCTTGGCCAGTGTCCGCTGGATGCACAACATGCCTATAGGTCCCATTGGCGACGAGACTAACAGGCCGATAATTATCCCTGTATAAAACAATTCTACCATAGTTTAACGCCACAAATTTAAAACATTATCCTCTTTGATGCAAATTTTTATTCCATATATTTATTCTATTTTTTATATACATTTTTTTGTAAAGCGCTCAACTTGCATTATCTTTGAGGCGTAAAACAGAAAAAACAGTATGATTTATTTTTTTCAATCTTCGTCAAAAGCAACGCTGGCAGTGGAATCTGCGTCAGAGTTGAGTCCGGTGGATACGGATAAACTGGTATGGCTTTTCAGCGGCGCAAAACCGGTAAAGTCGCACGACATAGAGGGCCGGTACGTTGGCCCGCGCCGCGAAATGATAACTCCGTGGAGCACAAACGCGGTCGAAATAACCCAGAACATGGGTCTGACAGGCATTTCGCGCATCGAGGAATACTTCCCGGCGCCGTCCGGCGAGGCGAAATACGACCCGATGCTTCAGCATGTCTACGACGGTCTGGGTCAGAATATTTTCTCGGTAGACAAAAAGCCCGACCCGATAGTATACATCGACGATATAGCGGTGTACAACAGGGAAGAAGGACTTGCCCTGAGCAGCGAGGAAGTAAACTACCTGAACGGCGTCGGCAAAAAGCTCGACCGCAAGCTGACCGACAGCGAGGTATTCGGCTTCTCGCAGGTCAATTCGGAACATTGCCGCCATAAAATATTCAACGGCGTTTTCGTCATCGACGGAAAGGAAATGGAAAGTTCGCTTTTCGCCATGATAAAAAAGACGTCGGCCGTCAATCCCAACAGGTTGCTGTCGGCATACAAGGACAACGTCGCGTTCAACGACGGACCCACGATAGAGCAGTTTGCGCCGAAATCGGGCGACAGGCCGGACTATTACGCAACAAAAAAGATACATTCCGTCTTGTCGCTCAAAGCCGAGACGCACAATTTCCCGACTACGGTAGAGCCTTTCAACGGAGCGGCGACCGGCTCCGGAGGCGAGATACGCGACCGTCTGGGAGGCGGAAAAGCGTCGCTTCCGCTTGCGGGAACAGCCGTCTACATGACCGCGTACCCGCGCACCGAAGAAGGACGCGAATGGGAAAGCATCCTCGACCCGCGAAAATGGCTTTACCAGACGCCGGAACAGATACTGATAAAAGCCTCGAACGGCGCTTCGGACTTCGGAAACTTTTTCGGACAGCCCCTGATTTGCGGCTCGCTTCTCACTTTCGAGCATGCCGAAAACGACAAACAGTATGCTTACGACAAGGTGATAATGCTTGCCGGAGGCGTCGGATTCGCCAACAGGCGCGACGCATTGAAAGGCGACCCCAAGCCGCATGAGAAAGTCGTTATACTCGGCGGAGACAATTACCGCATCGGCATGGGAGGCGGCGCGGTGTCGTCGGTGAACACCGGACAGTATACAAGCGGCATAGAACTGAACGCCGTCCAGCGCGCCAATCCCGAAATGCAGAGACGTGTTGCAAACGTCATCAGAAGTATTGCCGAATCGGACAGCAATCCAATAATTTCCATCCACGACCACGGCGCAGGCGGACACCTCAACTGTCTGTCGGAGCTGGTGGAATCGACCGGCGGACACATCGACATGTCGGAATTGCCGATAGGCGACCCGACGCTTTCGGCAAAGGAAATCATCGGCAATGAAAGTCAGGAACGCATGGGCTTGCTAATCGAGGAAAAAGACGCCGAACGCCTGCGCAGAATAGCCGACCGCGAGCGCGCTCCAATGTACGTCGTAGGCGAAACGACCGGCGACATGGATTTTGTCTTTGAACAGAAAAACGGCGAAAAGCCTATTGATATAAAACTGGAATACATGTTCGGCAAGCCGCCCCGCACGGTCATGGAAGACCTGACGGTCGAAGAGGTATACTCGCCCGCCGGATACAAGGCGTCCGAGCTTCATTACTACCTTGAAAACGTCTTGCAACTCGAAGCCGTCGCCTGCAAAGACTGGCTTACCAACAAGGTAGACCGCTCCGTAACAGGCCGTATCGCCCGCCAGCAATGTCAGGGCAGGCTGCAACTGCCGCTAAGCGACCTTGGCGCCGTCGCCCTCGACTATCGCGGCAAAGCGGGAATGGCCACTTCTATCGGACATGCTCCGCAAGTAGCGCTCATCGACCCTGCGGCAGGCTCGGTAATGGCTATCGCCGAAGCGCTGACGAATATCGTCTTCGCTCCGTTAACGGAACAGCTGAAAAGCGTTTCGCTAAGTGCCAACTGGATGTGGCCCTGCCGCAACAAAGGCGAAGACGCCCGCTTTTATAAAGCCGTAAAAGCCGCGTCCGACTTTGCCTGCGAACTTGGAATAAACATCCCGACCGGCAAGGATTCGCTGTCGATGACGCAAAATTACGGCAAAGATAAAGTCCTGTCGCCGGGAACGGTGATAATATCGGCGGCCGGCGAAGTCGGCAATATCAGGAAGATAGTTTCGCCTGTGCTATCTAACGACCGTCGCGCGTACATTTATTATATAGATTTCTCTTTCGACGAAATGAAACTTGGCGGGTCGGCGTTTGTACAGACATTGGGCAAAATCGGCGTCGATGCTCCTACCGTCAGGGATTCGACATATTTTGCCGACGCTTTCAATGCAATACAGGAGGCAATAAACAAGGACTTGATACTTGCCGGACACGATATTTCGGCAGGCGGCATGATAACGACCCTTCTTGAAATGTGCTTTTCGAACGTAGACGGCGGATTGGAAATCGACTTCGACGTACTGGCTGAAACGGATATAATAAAAATATTGTTTGCCGAGAATCCGGGCGTCATAGTTCAGACAAGAGAAAAGAACGCGTTCGAAAAACTCATGCAAACGTCAGGCGTGGGCTTTGCATGTATAGGGAAGCCCGCGAACGAGCGTCATATCCTGATAACCAAAGATGAAGCGCAATATCATATCGGCATCGACTATATGCGCGACGTATGGTTTAAATCGTCGTATTTGCTCGATATGCGCCAAAGCGGCAACGAATGTGCAGGCAATCGCTTCGAGAACTACAAGTTGCAGCCTTTGGAATACAAGTATCCAAAAGATTTCAAGGGAAAGCTCAAGCAATACGGTCTGACGGCGAACAGACGCAAGCGAAGCGGCGTCAGAGCGGCGGTGATTCGCGAAAAAGGCAGTCAGTGCGAGCGCGAAACGGCTTATATACTGTACCTTGCCGGTTTCGATGTAAAAGACGTTCACATGACCGACCTCGCCTCGGGTCGCGAGACGCTTGAAGACGTAAATTTCATTGCTTTCTGCGGCGGATTCTCAAATTCCGACGTTCTCGGCTCGGCAAAAGGATGGGCTGCCGGAATACTCTATAACGAAAAAGCCAAACAAACTATCGACGCTTTTTATCGACGCACGGATACCTTGAGTATAGGAATCTGCAACGGTTGCCAGCTCATGGCGGAACTCGAACTCCTCTATCCGGAGCATCCGGAAAAGCACAAAATGGCGCACAACGATTCGCATAAATTTGAATCCGGCTTCATAAGTCTGGAGATACCGAAAAACAGTTCGGTCATGTTAGGCTCGCTTAGCGGCGCAAAGTTGGGCGCATGGGTGGCTCACGGCGAAGGGAAATTCGACTTTCCGTACGACGAAAAAAGATACAACATCGTAGCCAAATACAACTACGAGGGCTATCCCGCCAATCCTAACGGCTCGCCTTACGCGGCAGCCGGCGTATGCTCTGCCGACGGTCGCCATCTCGCTATCATGCCTCATCCCGAACGCGCCCTTTTTCCGTGGCAGTGCGGCTACTATCCGCCGGAACGAAAGAACGACGAAATAACCCCCTGGATAGAGGCTTTTGTCAATGCCAGAACATGGATTGAAAATATAATTCTCAATTTTAATACGTAATTCAATTATTATTAATACTTTTGTAGCCGAACTTTGTAGTAATTGCAATAATAATATATATGGATATGAAGATAAGATTATTTATTTCACTATTAGTCAATGCTTTAGCCGCGAATATAAAGGCGCGACTTGTTGGCGGGAGCGTACCAATGCCTGTCGTCGCGTCCGAACAGGGCGGTTTATACGGCAACCCGAAGATTGGATACAAATTCTATCTCAATCTCGACGCCGGAAATAGTGTCTTTCGGGCCAATTTTGGAGACTGATTTTGAGAAAAGAAGAAAAACGAATGAAAGAACCATCATAAAAAATGTAAAAAAACGACGTATTATTTAATTTTTTGATTCGTCAAACTATAAAAATTGTAAAATCAACATAATTTAACTATTATGAGAGAAAAATTTACGTTTTTTATGCAATTATTAAGTTAATAATGCTTTCCTTTGTTGTTAAAATAGAAGGGAATAAAGTTACAAAAAACAAATTATGCACAAATGAAAAAGTCTGTGATTTGGATGCTGACGGGACTTATGGCTTTTGCCTTTATCGGCTTGATTATATTGCAGGTACAGTATATCGCGACAATAGTCAAGACGAGTAACGAGCAGTTTGAATCGACCGTAAGACGCAGTCTGGAAAAGGTTTCGCGCAATCTCGAACAAGAAGAAGCGCGTGCTTATCTCGAAGAACATTTTTCGGGAGGTTCTGAGTTTATGTATAAGAATCCGCCGAATCAAAAGGAGATAATCCGGATAATGCAAAACGCCACGGAACGGAAATATACGCCTGCACAGGATTCGTCGGTAGTAGTAAAAAGTTTCGAGCAGATAGAAGTGTTGAGTATAAATCAGAGCCAAAACATGCAGAAACAGTCGGCGACGCCAAGCAAGAAGTCGAACATCATCGAGATGTCGGAGAAACTTCAGGAGAATACGGCAGACCGTTACTTCCGTTCGAAAGCGACAATGGACGACGTCGTCTACACGCTCATTCAGACGGCATACCTGACGCCGATAGAACAGCGTGTAGGCTTCAAAGCGCTCCAGAACACAATCAAATCCGAGTTTGTCAACAACGGTCTGAACATGCCGTTTGTACTGATGGTAGTCAACAACAGCGAGAAAGTGGTCTACCAGAACGAGCCGCTACCGAAAACGCCGAAAAGTTCGGACATCATAACGCAGGTGATATTCCCGCTCGACCCGCCCTCGAAACAAAACTACATAAAACTGTACTTCCCGACAAAAGCGGATTACCTGTCGGAATCGGTCTCGTTCCTCGTTCCTTCAGTTATTTTCTCGCTGATATTGCTCGTGACCTTCACGATAACGATATTAATCATTTTCCGCCAGAAGAAACTGTCGGAACTGAAGAACGATTTCATCAACAACATGACGCACGAACTGAAAACGCCGGTATCTACAATCTCGATAGCCGCCCAAATGATGAAAGACGCTGATATATCGAAGAGTCCGGACGCATTCAGGCATATATCGACCGTTATCAACGACGAGACGAAGAGGCTCGGCTTCCTCGTAGAGAAAGTGCTTCAAATATCGCTGTTTGAAAATCAGAGAGCGACGATGAAACTTAAAGAAATAGACATAAACGATCTGATTGCAAACGTAGCAAATACGTTTAATCTGAAAGTAGAAAAGGTCGGCGGTACGCTCGACATAGACTTGCAGGCTGAAGAGTCGACTATTTTAGCCGACGAGATGCATATCACAAACATGCTCTTCAACCTGATGGACAATGCCGTAAAATACCGCCGCGAAGAGGTCCCGCTACGCCTTATGGCGCGCACGCGCAACGAAGGCGATGATAAAGTAATTATCTCAATTGAAGACAATGGAATAGGAATCAAAAAAGAAAATCTCAAAAAAGTTTTTGACCGTTTTTATCGTGTACCTACCGGCAACGTGCATAACGTTAAAGGTTTTGGTCTCGGACTGGCATACGTACGCAAAGTTGCGGAAGACCATAAAGGAACTATACTCGCCGAGAACGGTCTCGGAAATATTGGAACAACATTTATTATCAAATTACCAACTATTAAAAATTAATTTTTATGGACGAACAAATTAAAATCTTTTTCTGTGAAGATGACGAAAATTTAGGAATGCTTTTAAGAGAATACTTACAAGCAAAAGGATATGTAGCCGATCTGTTTGCAGACGGAGAAGCCGGCTACAGAGGTTTCGTAAAGGAGAAGTACGATATATGCGTACTTGACGTAATGATGCCGAAAAAAGACGGTTTCACTCTGGCTCAGGATATACGCTCTATCAATCCGGATATTCCGATCATCTTCCTCACGGCTAAAACAATGAAGGAAGACATCTTTGAAGGATTCAAGGCAGGAGCCGACGATTACATGACCAAACCGTTCAGTATGGAAGAGTTACTCCTCCGTATTGAAGCGATTCTTCGCCGTGTTAAGGTGAAGAAACTGAGAGACGTCCCTTCATACCGGCTCGGCGGTTTTGTTTTTGATACTCAAAAACAGACGCTTACAGCAGGCGATAAAGTGACTAAACTGACAACAAAAGAGTTTGAACTGCTTAGCTTGCTTTGCGCACACATCAACGAGGTGCTCGAACGCAACTACGCGCTGAAAACGATCTGGGTCGACGACAATTATTTCAACGCCCGCAGTATGGACGTTTACATCACCAAGCTGCGTAAACTTCTTAGAGAAGACCCGAATATAGAAATTATCAACATTCATGGCAAGGGCTACAAACTTATTGCGCCCTTAGATGAATAGAGAATTGTCTCTATATTGAAAAAAGTCCCGGGGACTTGTTGCTTCGGGACTTTTTTCCCTTTTTGTTGCCTCCCGCAGATCGCCTGAATGGAGTGCAGTTACATTGTTGTATTAGCGACCAACTCTATTGGGCGCTTTATGTGTTGTATCAAACCGGCAGGACGACTCTCCTGCAAAGTTGGATGCGCTAAATCAGCATATTAATTTGAATCACAGCATTTTGTAATTATTCTTGAGTTCGCTTCTCAATTCATCCGTCTTGCCGCCTGTCACCTTGTCCATCAGCGCCAGAAACCGCTCGCTGTGATTCATTTCGACGGTGTGACAAAGTTCGTGCAACAGGACATAGTCTATCAGATGCTCCGGCAACTGCATAAGCGACAGCGACAAATTGATGCTTTTTTTCGAGCCGCAACTGCCCCAGTGTGTGCGGCTGTTATTGATTTTGACGGCGGAGTACTGAAAACCGTGCTTCTCTGCAAGCATCTTTAATCTTTGCGGCAAGTATCTCTTAGCCTCCAAACGAAGCGCATTCGTTATCACTCCCCAAAGCATGTCCTGCGTTCTCAGGTCGGAAAAATCCGTGTCCTTTTCGCAGGAGATATGCAAAACTCCGTCTTTGACAGCTGCGTAATTATGATTCAATTCGTTTCTTGTAATGCTCAACGAGAAAGTAAACGCCCGGAACTCCGAATTTTCGTCGAGGAGCTGTCGCGCGGGTCTTTCTTTCATCAGTTTATGCAGATATTCGCGTTGCTCTCCGACAAAAGTCATCATGTCTTTTTCGTTGCCTCCGCGAGGTATCGTGGCATAAACCTGTCCTTTGTAGACGCGCAAAGTATATCTCTTTGCCCGCACATTATACTTCACGAAAATAGTCCCCAAGTCGCCTCCGTCTACTTCCTTTAAAGTATTCATGAAGGCGCTCCCCACTCTTTTGTATTCTTGATTTTCAGTTTTTCGGGATCGTATAACGGCTGGTCTATTCCGGATTTCAGTTGCGTTTCGTAATCGTTAAACGTCTTGAGAGCAACGCCTTGAAGCATCAAAATAGCTATCAGGTTACACCAAGCCATCAACCCGAAGCCGATATCTCCCATATTCCACGCAAAAGCCATCTTGTTGATAGCCGTAAAATAGGTTATTACAAGCATGGCTACCCTTAAAATATTGATCGCGTACATATTTGTCTTTTTCTTGTGCCGGAACAGGAAATAGACATTCGTTTCAGCCTGAAAATAGTTGCTCATAATAGTAGTGAAGGCAAAGAACAAAAGCGCAAAAGCCACAAAAGCAGAGCCGAAACCCGGAATATGAGCATCGACAGCCATTTGGGTATAGACCGGCCCGTATTCGTTCATGGATTCGGACAAACCCGATCCGCTAATCACGACATTGGTCGCATCGGCCGAATCGTAGACTTTATACATACCGGTTATCAATATCATAAAAGCCGTAGCCGAACATATTAACAACGTATCGACATAAACCGAAAACGCCTGCACAAAGCCCTGATTTGAAGGATGAGGCACATCGGCGGCAGCGGCGGCATGAGGCGCTGTGCCCTGCCCCGCTTCGTTGGAATACAAACCGCGCTTTATGCCCATCGTGAGGGCAGCGCCGATAACGCCGCTCAAAGCCGGATGCAGTCCGAAAGCGCTCTTTACAATCAGCACGAACATCGACCCGATATGCTGATAATTAATCGCCAATATAACAAAAGCAATGATAATGTAGCCGACAGCCATAAAAGGAGTAACGATTTCGGCTACGCGGACGATGCGCCTTACTCCGCCGAAAATAACTAACGACAGCAGCAACATGACTATGCCCGCCGTTATCCGCTTATCTATTGCGAACGAAGTAACGAAGGCTTCGCTGATGGCATTTGCCTGAACTCCCGGCATCAAAACTCCCAGAGCCAGTATCGTGACTATCGCAAAGGTAATGGCATAATATTTGTTCCCTGTGCCCTTGAGGATATAAAAAGCCGGACCTCCGCGATAAACGCCGTCGATGCGCTCCTTGTAAATCTGACCCAGCGACGCCTCTATATATGCCGTTCCAGCCCCGAAAAAGGCTATTACCCACATCCAGAAAACGGCTCCGGGACCGCCGAGCGCAATAGCCGTTGCCACGCCCGCAATGTTTCCTGTTCCGACCCTTCCCGACAATGCAAGGACAAATGCCTGAAAAGACGAGATACCCGAATGCGATGCCTTACCCAGAAACAGCAACTTGACCATGCGTTTGAAGTAGCGAATCTGAAAAAAACGCATCCTGACTGAAAAGTACAATCCTGTCCCCAGACAAAGGATTATAAAGGGCCATCCCCAGACCCAAGAACTGATAATTTCGATAAGTTTAAAAAAATCCATAGTGTTGTTATATAACATGTTTATTTATTTCATTATCTTTGCGGAAAAATTGTGCGAATATAGACAATAAAAACAAAATAACAATGAAAAAAAGAGCAATTTTAATTATTTGCGATGGCTGGGGCATCGGAGACAGGAAGAAAGACGACGTCATTTATAATACGCCAACGCCTTACTGGGACTACCTTTTGGCTACTTATCCGAACTCGCAGCTTCAGGCTTCGGGCGAAAATGTGGGCTTGCCGGACGGTCAAATGGGCAATTCCGAAGTCGGACACCTCAATATCGGCGCCGGGCGCATTGTATATCAAGACCTTGTAAAGATAAACAAGGATTGCAGGGACAACAGTATCATGCAAAATCCCCAAATCAAACTCGCATACAAATATGCAAAAGAAAACGACAAGCAGATACATTTTCTCGGTCTCGTTTCCGACGGCGGAGTGCACAGCTCGTTAGACCACCTTTTCAAGCTGACGGACATCTCGAAAGAATACGGCATTACGAAATCTTTCGTACATTGCTTCATGGACGGTCGCGATACCGATCCGAAAAGCGGAAAAGGCTTTATCGAACAGCTTGAGAATCACCTCAAGACGACAGGCGGCAAAATCGCTTCCCTCGTCGGACGCTATTACGCAATGGAGCGCGACAAGCGATGGGAGCGCGTCAAAGAGGCTTACGACTTGCTCGTTACCGGCATCGGCAAACCGTCGGAAGACATGGTCAAGGCTATGGAAGAATCATACGCCGGCGACGTGACCGACGAGTTCGTGAAGCCCATCGTACATGTCGAGGGCGGCAAACCGGTTGCAGTCATCGAGGAAGGCGACGTCGTCATCTTCTTCAATTTCCGCAACGACCGCGCGAAAGAGCTGACCGTCGTCCTCACTCAGCAGGATATGCCGGAAGCCGGAATGAAGACCGTCCCCGACCTGCAATATTTCACAATGACGCCTTACGATGCGACTTTCAAGGGGTTGCATATTTTGTTCGACAAGGATAACGTGAACAATACGCTCGGCGAATATCTGGCTTCAAAATCGTTAACGCAGCTTCATATCGCCGAAACGGAGAAGTACGCGCATGTCACGTTCTTCTTCAACGGCGGTCGCGAAGCTCCTTTCGACGGCGAAGACCGTATACTTGTGCCTTCGCCGAAAGTCGCCACTTACGACCTGAAGCCGGAAATGAGCGCCTACGAGGTCAAAGACAAATTGGTCGATGCCATAAACTCGCAGAAATTCGACTTCATCGTTTGCAACTACGCTAACGGCGATATGGTGGGACACACCGGCGTTTACGAGGCTATCGGGAAAGCAGTGACTACCGTGGATGCGTGCCTCGATGCGACGATAGAAGCGGCGAAGGCGAACGGTTATGAAGCAATAATCATAGCCGACCACGGCAATGCCGACCACGCGCTTAACGACGACGGCTCGCCCAATACCGCCCATTCTCTGAATCCTGTTCCGTTCATATATGTGACGGCCGACAAGTCTGCCAAGACGATAAACGGCGTACTTGCCGACGTCGCGCCGTCGATTCTCCATATCATGGGACTTGAACAGCCGAAAGAGATGACCGGTAACAACCTTATTAACCGATGATTCAAATTGAGGATACCGTCATCAGCATTGAATTGATAGAGCGGTTTTTTCACTGCGACACGTCGCAATGCAAAGGCTTTTGCTGCGTTGA
>JAITPH010000167.1 GCA_031289515.1 Tannerella sp. | reverse complement strand
CCCGAAAAACTTATTCCGCTGATTATTAAAAACATACTCGAAGGAAAATCTTTGCCTGTCTACGGTGACGGCTCGAATGTGCGTGACTGGCTTTATGTCGAAGACCATTGCAAGGCTATCGATTTGGTCATAAATAAAGGTAGGGTGGGAGAGGTCTACAATATCGGCGGGCACAACGAGCGACGGAATATACATATCGTCCAAACTATCATAAAAACTATACGCCGGATAATGACCGACCGACCCGAATACAGGAAATACCTGAAAAAACAGGACATTGGCGCGGATGGACTGATTTCTGTCGACTGGATTGACGACAGCCTGATTACTTTCGTCAAAGACCGGCTCGGACACGACCAACGCTATGCCATCGATCCTTCGAAGATAACGGAAGAACTCGGATGGAAACCCGAAACGGATTTTGAAACCGGGATAGTGAAGACCGTTTACTGGTATCTCGACAATCAACAGTGGGTAGACCAGATAGTCAAAGGCGATTACGTTAATTACTACGAGCGCATGTACGCCGGTCGCGAACTGTAATATTTTGATAATGAGCCAAAATTATCCTTCGGTCTTACTTGAGAACGCTGTTAACGAGTTGTCGTCGCTTCCCGGCGTCGGACGGAGAACGGCATTGCGACTGGCGCTTCATATCCTTCGACGCGATGCCGGTTATACCGAGCGGCTTTCCGCATCGTTGCTCGCCCTTCGCAACGAAATAAAGTATTGCAGGGAATGTCATAATATCTGCGATTCCGACTTGTGCGGTATTTGCGGTAATCTGTCCCGCGACCATTCGACCGTTTGCGTCGTCGAGAACGTGAAAGAAGTTATGGCAATCGAGAATACAGCCCAGTTTCATGGCGTATACCACGTTCTGGGCGGAATAATATCGCCTGTCGATGGCGTTGGCCCGGCTGACCTTGAGATAAACAGCCTCGTCGAGCGCGTTGCTTCCGGCGATGTGAAAGAAATAATCCTCGCTCTGCGCGCCACTATGGAAGGCGATACCACGAATTTTTACCTGTTTCGCAAACTTGAACGGTTTAACGTCGCTATAAGCGTGATTGCACAGGGAATATCTGTCGGCGACGAGATTGAATATGCAGACGAGGTAACGCTCGGACGCTCGATTATCAACCGCGTAAACTTTAATGACAGCTTGAATAAAAAATGAAATGCCATGTTGTTGGAAAATGAAAAAATCAAACTTAGAGCGATAGAACCTGAAGACCTCGATTCGTTTTACAAATGGGAGAATGATACCGGTACATGGTTGATGGGATGTACGACTGCGCCTTATTCGCGCTATCAACTCAAGCAGTATATTGCGTCGTCGAAAGATATTTACGAATCGAAACAGTTACGGCTGATGATTGAAAAGAAAAGGATAAACAGGGTGGTCGGCATGATAGACCTGTATGATTTCGAGCCGTTCCACCGACGGGCGGCTATCGGGATAATCATTGACGGCTCGTATCGTCAAAAAGGCGTTGCCGCCGAAGCTCTGACTTTGCTGTGCGAATATGCCTTTTCGTTTCTCAAACTGCATCAGCTATATGCCTTCATTCAGGGCGGAAACGAAGCGAGCGTGAGGCTTTTCAAGCGGTGCAACTTCAAAATGCGCGGACTGTTGCCCGACTGGGTGCAGAATGGCGACGATTACGATAACGTGCTGTTGTTTAGTTTAATATCACATCCTTAGGATAGTTTACCCAATTCTTGTAAACGCCTCCGACCGATTCGACCGAATGTTTCCAGAACGAATCTCCTTCGGCAAGCATGATATTGCGAATTGACGAATATTTGCTCACGAGCCACGAATTTTGTTGTATCTCTCCGTTGAGCTGATTTTCTGACCATCCGGAGTATCCGAGGAAAAATTTAACTTTTCCATCAATAGAATTGCCGCCCGAAATGTAGTGCAACAGAGAGTCGAAATCGCCGTCGAAATAGAGATTGTCGTCAATTTTGACGCTGTTGGGAATGTTATCGCCCAGCGAATGAATGAAATACAAATGATTTGACAATACTGGTCCGCCCAGATAAATCGGTATTGGCGAAACGTCGTTTATTCCTTCAAAGTAACTGTTTACCAACAGGTTGGTTTTCTTGTTCAGCACAAAGCCCATCGAGCCTTTTTCGTTGTGGTCTACAAGCAACACAACCGAACGATGGAAGTAAACATCCATCATAAAAGGCTCTGATATAAGCAAGTATCCCTTTTCCGGAGATATGTCGTTATGCCCTATCTTAAATATGTCCTGATATTGAATCATATTAGTTTTAGTCTCAAATTCGCAGCAAAGTAAAGCGTTTTCAGGACATAAACAAGAAAAATCGAAATTTTAACTATTAATAATCATCAAATTGCTTTTTTTCTGTTGTTGTGTCATAGTGTCGGGCAATATTTCGATTTGAAATAATTGCATAAACTTACGGTACTTATAAATATTATCCGTCGGTACTCGCCGGTTGGATGAACAACCGAGTCGTATGAGATGAAAGTCGCACGTTCGTTTCTTAAAGGGGAAAATATCTGCGCTACCGCCGACCTACTTAATAGCGTGCAGAAAATTTATTTTTTCAGCACGCTTAAATATTTGGTATATATGAAAAAAGTATTATCTTTGCGCACGGATTTCGTTTCGAATATGTGAAAATTATCACATTTTAGGAACATAATATGTGATGAAGCATGGAAATAGAAAGAACAATTTTAACGAAACTGGCGGCATGGAAAGACAGGAAAGACCGTATGCCGCTGATACTTCAGGGAGCGCGCCAAACAGGTAAAACGTTTGCAATGAGAGCCTTCGGCAAAAAATATTTTGAACATGTCGCCGAGTTCAATTTCGACGAAACTGACGAACTGAAACAACTTTTTGAAAGCTCCAAAAACATCGACCGCCTGTTGAGCCGGTTGGCGTTTTATACGAAGTCGCCTATTGTGCCACAAAAGACGCTCGTCATCTTTGACGAGATTCAAGAGTGCAACCGTGCGCTCAACAGTCTGAAATACTTTTGTGAAAACGCGCCCGAATATGCCATCATTGCTGCAGGCTCGCTGCTTGGCGTTTCGCTGTCGAAGGGCGACAGTTTCCCCGTCGGGAAAGTGGAGTTTATGCAGATGTATCCGCTTTCTTTTCGCGAATTTCTGGCTGCCGATGTTCCTGACCTTTTGGATTTTGTTGACAACATTAACGAAATCAAAGAATTGCCTCTAATCATTTTCAACCGTCTAACGGAAGCATTTCAACGGTATCAGATTGTTGGCGGAATGCCGCGACCGGTTTCCGACCTGATTGACAACAAGGGGATGGATGCCGTTGAAGAACAATTACAACTGATACTCAACGCATACGCACTCGATTTTGCAAAACATGCCGAGACAAAAGATATTCCAAAAATAACTGCGATTTGGAACTCCATCCCCTCACAACTCTCGCGCGAAAACCGCAAATTTATTTACCGACTGGTTAAGCCGGGCGCTCGCGCTCGTGAATACGAAGACGCATTGCTGTGGCTCGAACATGCTGGATTGCTGCATCGTGTCTTTGCCTCCACAAAACCGTTCCTGCCCTTGAGCGGTTACGACGATTTGACGGCATTTAAGTTGTACGTCTCGGATACGGGTTTGCTGCGTCGTATGGCAAAACTGCCACCAGCGGCAATACTGTCGGGAAGTCCTGTGTAT
>JAITPH010000085.1 GCA_031289515.1 Tannerella sp. | reverse complement strand
CAAGCCCTGAACCATGAACAGAATATTCATTACCCTAATTCTGATGCTGTCGGCGAGCCTCGAAAGCCATTCGCAGCCAAGCGTCGGGGACGGTTCGCAGTTGAGCATCGGGGACTGTTACGAAAAGGCGAGAGCGAACTATCCGCTTATCAGGCAGTACGGTCTGATAGAGCGCACGAGAGATTATAACCTGTCGAACGCCGTCAAGGCGCTGTTGCCGCAAGTGCAGCTTTCGGCGAAGGCAAGTTACCAGTCGGAAGTGACGCAAATACCGGTTGATTTCTCGAAACTTGGCGTGTCCGGCGTATCCATGCCGGAACTGAGTAGAGACCAGTACGGAGCGACCCTCGAAGCAACCCAGACTGTCTGGGACGGCGGCACAGTCGGCGCCAGACGCAAAAGCATCATGGCAAAAAGCGAGGCTGAAGAAAAGGAACTGGACGTAACGCTGTACGCCGTAAACGAAAGGATTAACCAACTGTTTTTCGGGATTTTGCTGTGCGACGCGCTGCTCGAACAAAACCGTCTGTTTCAGGACGAACTGCAGCGAAATAACGACCTCGTATCGGCATACATGCAGAGCGGAATAGCCAACCGTTCCGATTTGGACGCCGTAAAGGTAGAGCAGCTGAAAGCGAAACAGGGCGCAATACAAATCAGTCATAACCGCAAAGCCTGTCTGGAAATGCTGTCCGTATTCATCGGCGAAAAGCTGGCGGAAAACGTAACCGTGATCCGTCCCGCTACAAACATGTTGCTGTCGACGGCGGCGAAGCGTCCCGAACTGTCGCTGTTCGATGCCGGATTTCAAACTCTGGACGCCGCGAAAAGCGAATTGCAGGCGGAATTGATGCCCAGGATAGGCATATTTATAACCGGAGGTTACGGCAATCCGGGTTTGAACATGCTTAAAAACGGATTTTCGGCATATTATATCGGAGGAATCCGCTTTACGTGGAACTTCGGAAGTTTCTACACGCTGAAAAACAGAATGAATATCATCGAATCCAACAGAAGCGCCCTCCGGATTCAACGCGAGACGTTCCTTTTCAACACGTCGCTCGGCACGACGGACGAAGAAAACGAAATCGACAAATACCGCGCTCTCCTGCAGTCGGACGACGAAATCATAGCGCTCCGGAACTCCGTGAAGTCTGCGGCAGAAATCAAAGTCGCCGCCGGAACGCTCAATACAACCGATTTGATGCGCGAAGTCCTCGCCGAACAGATGGCGAAGCAGGATAAAATCGTACACGAAATCGAACTCGTGCAAGCCATCTATAATCTGAAATTTATAACAAACAATTAAATAATATGAAAGCATACGGATTTATCATCATCGCGGCAGTTATCGCACTGTCCGGATGTAAAAACAGGAACGGCGAATACGATGCAAACGGCGTTTTTGAAACGACGGAAGTGATTGTGTCGGCAAAAGGAAGCGGCGAAATCATGCAATTCGACATTCTGACCGGTCAGGACGTCGAGGCCGGCGCACAGATCGGCTGGATTGATACTACGCAACTGTATCTGAAAAAGGCGCAGCTCGCGGTAAGTATCCGTGCGCTGTCGAATCGCAAAGTAAACGTATCGCGCCAGATTGCCGCACTGAAGCAACAAATCGAAACTGCGCGTCACGAACAAAAGCGGTTTGAAACGCTCGTAGCTCAAAATGCCGCCAACCAAAAGCAATTGGACGACATTACCGCCGGACTGTCCACGCTCGAAAAACAGTTGGCGGCTCAAACCGAAACGCTGAACAACAGCAACAACAGCCTGAGCGACGAACAGGAATCGCTCGCCGTACAGATAGCCCAAATCGACGACCTGATCGGAAATTCCATAATAAAAAGTCCGGTCAGCGGCACGGTGTTATCAAAATATGCCGAGACCGGCGAATTTGCAACCACAGGTCGCGCGCTGTTCAAGGTAGCCGACTTGGGCGACATGTATCTCAGGGCATACATTACGTCGAGCCAGCTTACAGCCGTAAAAATCGGGCAACAGGTAAGAGTCTTTTCCGACATGGGCGAATCCGGCCGGAATGAATATCGGGGTACGGTAGCGTGGATTTCGGACAAGGCGGAGTTTACGCCAAAAAACATCCAGACCCGCGACGAACGCGCAAATACGGTGTATGCCGTGAAAATTGCCGTAAAAAACGACGGTTATCTCAAAAAAGGCATGTATGGGCAAATCAAATTTGATTAGAATAAGATGTCAATCATTGAAGTAAATAATATCAGCAAAAATTACGGCACGGTTGAAGCCCTGAAAAATGTGGATTTCAACGTGTCCGAAGGCGAAATATTCGGATTGATTGGAGCCGATGGAGCAGGAAAAACAACGCTCTTTCGTATTCTGACAACTTTAATTTTGGCTGATTCGGGAACAGCAACTGTTGATGGTTTGGATGTAGTAAAACATTACAAAGAAATCCGCAACCGTATCGGCTATATGCCCGGTCGCTTCTCGCTTTATCAGGATTTGACGGTACGTGAAAATCTGGAGTTTTTCGCTACCGTTTTCAACACGACGGTAAAAGAAAACTACTATTTGATAGAGGATATTTACAAGCAAATAGAGCCATTTAAAGACCGCAGAGCAGGTAAGTTGTCGGGTGGAATGAAACAGAAATTAGCGTTGAGTTGTGCTCTTATTCACAAGCCAACGGTACTTTTTCTTGACGAGCCGACAACAGGCGTTGACCCTGTTTCGCGAAAGGAGTTTTGGGAAATGCTTACACGGTTGAAGCAGCAAGGCATCAGTATCATTGTTTCAACGCCGTATATGGACGAAGCCACGCTTTGCGACCGCATTGCATTGATTCAATACGGTGAAATAATGTCGGTCACATCTCCTCAGCAAATTATTGCCGGTTATCAAAAGAAACTTTATTCTGCGGAGGCAGAAAATAATTACCGTTTGCTTTCCGATTTGCGAAAAAATCCACAAGTGGAGAGCGTTTATGTTTTTGGTGAAAACCTGCACGTTACATTTAAAAATGACGCCGACCTTTCAATCTACAATTT
>JAITPH010000169.1 GCA_031289515.1 Tannerella sp. | reverse complement strand
AGGCAACTGACGTCCGGCTTTTCCAGTTCTATCGTCACGTGGTCGATACGGAACGGCTCTGCCGTCTCGATGACATTGCGCTTCAACTGCTCCGGATTTGCCGTATTGCTCACTATGTGAAGCGTCATTATGTGCGATTCGCCGTCCATGGTCCACAAATGGAGGTCGTGGATTGATATGATGTCTTCGACGGCGCTTAGCTTCTGCTCCAGATTTTTAATGTCCACACTGTCCGGCTTTGCCTGCATCAGTATCCGGAACGTATCGCGCATGTTCCCGACCACGTTTGTCAGCACCCAGATACTTATCAGAATCGAAAGCAGGGGATCGAGGACAGGCAGATTCACAAACATCATCACTATGCTTACCGTCAATACGGCTATCCAGCCCAGAACATCTTCCATTATATGAAGAAAGACGGCGCGTTCGTTGAGCGAACTGCCTTTTTTTAGCCTGAGCGCCGCCGCGCCGTTGATGATTATGCCCGTTATCGCAAGCCAGAGCATCCCCTGGGCGTTTACGTCCTGCGGATCGAAAAGACGCTTCGACGCCTCGATGATAACGATTACCGAACTGACAAACAGTACGCCGGAAAGAAAAACAGAGCCGAGCAGCGAAAACCGCCTGTATCCGTAAGTGTACTTGCTGTTGCGTTTTTGCGTGGCTTTCTTCTGAAACGCCCACGCAACGGCAAGCGAAAGACAGTCTCCGAAATCATGCAGCGCGTCGGAGAGTATTGCTATACTGTTGGTCATAATGCCGCCGACGACCTCGACTACGACAAAAAACAGGTTCAAAACGAACGCTACGGAAATGTTTTTCGCGGCATTGCCGTCATCCGGATGATGCTCGCGGTGATGGTGGTGGTGATGATCGTGCGCCATGGCTTATTTTATTGCCGTTACTTCTATTTCGACCAGTCCGTTTTTGGGCAAAGTCTTCACCGCAACGGCAGAGCGCGCCGGAAACGAGCTTTCAAACTGCACGGCATATACTTCATTGACCGCCGCAAAATCCGACATGTCCGCCAGAAAAACGGTTGTTTTCACAATATCGTCCATCGTATAGCCCGCTTCTTCGACGATTGCCCTGATATTTTTGAATACCCGGGCTGTCTGCTCCGTCACCCCTCCCCCGACAAAGTTTCCTGTTGCCGGATCAATGCCCAACTGTCCCGAAACAAAAAGCATATCGCCCTTCCGGATAGCCTGACTGTACGGCCCGATAGCCGCCGGAGCCAGAGATGTCTGAATCACATTCTTCATAAGTTTATCAATTTTATTACCGAATTACTCCGCAAATATAGTCATAAAAATGAAATGGACATCGCTTTTTGCGCCTTTTTGTAAACTTGTGCCGGACATGACAGGTTTATTGCAGACCGCTTATCGTATCCATGAATTTTTGGGCAACCTGTTTCTCACCGGGTATTTCCGAAAACGCCAATGTTATCAGTTCTTTTTGATAGGTTGTACGCAGACTCTCCCATAAAGCCGGAAAGTTCTTAATCAATGGCGAATCTTCTATTGTTTTTACCTGCCAACCTTTTGGTACGTCAAATTCTTGTTGGTCGTGTAGAAACAGTTCGGACAAATCCTTACGGAAATCGGCAGACTGAATATAAGCTAAACAATCTGCTTCATTCGCCAAGTAGTACAGGTCGTAGAAATGCCGGATTTTGGTTGCAAGCGCGATAGTCGGATTCTCGGAAAACGAGAAGCGAATCAATGATACCAATTTCTCAACAACAGTGCGACGCTTGTCCAGCACATTGATAGAGAATGGCGATAATTGATACGTCTCGATTAAAT
This sequence comes from Tannerella sp., assembly GCA_031289515.1. Lineage (GTDB taxonomy): Bacteria > Bacteroidota > Bacteroidia > Bacteroidales > Tannerellaceae > Tannerella. Next base: position 3,096 of record JAITPH010000169.1, on the reverse strand, counting down.
CCTGCCGATCGATCGTCTCCAAATAATCGGTTATGAAGCAGGATATTTTTTGTTTTACGTATGGATACGGATTTGCATACGTATTGATTTCAATCAATAATTGCCCTGCTTTTAGGGTAGAGGCGCTTAATCCCGCCACGTTTGGATAAGCATAAATAGCCTTGTAGAAACGCGAGCCTTTGCTTGTCACACCTTCTACAACTTTCTCCTCCAGTTCATTAGCCATGTCTTTCGCTAAACGTTTTATCAGCATCTTCAATTGATTGCCGGTAAAAGAAGCGGCATCAATGACGGCAATATCAATGTCTTCACTGAATCTGTTAGTCAATCGGTATGCTTTTGAAAGAGAAGTTCCACCCTTGAAAACAACCTTTTCAGAATTGCTGTTTTGCGACATGCGTTGCAATGAGCGAGTTATCCAATAATCCTTCTCAATAAATGCAGGCGAAATGCGAAAATGTTCCGCCGTAAAAGTTATCAGTGTAGAAAATCTTTCGCTGTCTGTATGAAGTATCATTTTATATTCCACTTTTTTTGATTGGACAATATGTTCTCCGAGATATTTAATTTATAGAATGTCTGCGGATTGAGTGCATTAAGCATCTCTATTGTATCTCCTTTCGGATTAAGCGTTTCAAGCATGGCTCCCAAAAGAGCCGTCGCTTGTGGCGTATATTTAAGCGACAATTCTTTGATTTTAATCAACTGTCGAGTATTTAAACCCTTAAAGACAAGTAGCAAACGGCGACATGTTTCATCCGGCATGGAATCCGGTATATTTTTGAAAAAGCGCAGGCAATCCAGCAAACGCAATAAAGGTATGTTTTCCTCTGTTATCGGATTTTGTTGCTTGATGAAACTAATCTGATAGTAGTTTCGCTTAATTGCTTTCTTTTCATTAGCAACCCCAATCTGTAACGTGAACGGCACTTGCGTGGTCAATCCCAACTCGTTGAAAGCGGTATATCCGGTAAGATAACCGATAGTTTTGCCGTTCTTTTCAAGCAAGTCCTTAACTATTTGATAAGTATCGGGCGGAAGTTCGCCAAATTCCGTCATTCGAGGTTTGTAAAAACGTCCTTTCGACAGTCGGCGAATTTGTCCCGCGGCAACCATATTATCCAAAACCTTATTGACTGTTTTTTGCTTTTGGACAGGTAACGGAAAATCGGCAGCCGTAAAAACAAAACCTGCCGCAAAATCTTCTATCGTCTTTTTTATTGTATTTGTCATAACATATTTATCTTCAATTTCGTTTTGCAAAGATACTGCTTTTCGTGTTTTTACCCGCAAAAACACGAAAAAAAGTTTGACCATCAAATTTTCTATATTATAAACCCCTTATCCTTAATTATTTTCATCATATCGCCACCACAAAAAATTGCGTTTGTCAGGGCTTGTAGAATTTGCCTTTGGACAGTTTCAGAGATGGACATCGACCGACCGCCGCTCTCCTCGCAGATCGTCAGTTCGGTCATCAAGCATATCGACCGTTTTGTAGAAGACAAATCGCAGCCCCTGACTTGTCGCGACCCGAAAATTTCGGAGAGATTTTAAAGCAGAAGAAAGCCCGACCGATTCAAGATCAGTCAGGCTCTCATTTTGAAAGTACCCAGAGCCGGGATCGAACCGGCATGGAAGTGAATCCACTGGTGTTTGAGACCAGCGCGTCTACCGATTCCGCCATCTGGGCTTTCCTTGTATCTGAAAAACGCCGCAAAGGTAAACATTTTTTCGATTCCTTGCAATATTATGAAATTTTATTTTCGTTTTATATCATAAAATCCGTATTTTTGTGTTCTATATGTAGTTCAAACTAATAATTGGAATAAAAACAATGAAAAACAATTTTTGCGTAATCATGGGAGGCGGCATCGGTAGCCGTTTCTGGCCCTTCAGCAGGGAGAGTTATCCGAAACAGTTCCTGGACTTTTTTGGCAAGGGACGTTCATTGCTTCAAATGACCGTCGACCGCTTTGCCAAAATAATTCAAATGGAAAACATTTATATAGTCACTAACGACAAATACGCTGATTTGGTAAGAGATCAGTTGCCTTCGCTCAAAGACGGCCAGATATTGCTTGAGCCTACGCGACGGAATACGGCGCCATGCATTGCCTACGCGGCATATCACATTAAAGCCCGCAACCCCGATGCAAACATAGTAGTAGCGCCGTCCGACCATCTCATTATGAAGGAAAACGAGTTTTTGACGTCGATAAACAAAGGCTTCGAGTTCATAAAGGGAAACGACGCTCTTTTGACGCTCGGCATCAAACCAAGTCGCCCCGAAACGGGATACGGTTATATTCAATGCAGTGAGAAGATGATAGACGAGTTCACGAAGGTGAAGACCTTCACGGAAAAGCCAAATACCGATCTCGCAAAAATATTCATGGAAAGCGGAGAATTTTTCTGGAATTCGGGCATTTTCCTTTGGAATGTGGACACTATTCTGAATGCTTTTTCCAAATTCCTCCCGGAGATTTCGGCGCGATTCGATCTTGGCTTGAACAGGTTCAACACTCCTGACGAAAAGGAGTTTATCAACATCCATTATCCTTATTGCCCGAATATTTCAGTCGATTACGGCATAATGGAAAAGGCGGACAATGTCTACATGCAATGCGTAGACTTCGGATGGGCAGATCTCGGCACATGGGGTTCGCTCTTTGAAATAGCTCCAAAAGACGAGGCAAACAATGCCGTCCTCAAGACCAAAGCCATGCTTTACGAAAGCGAAGGCAATGTAATCGAGTTGGGAGACAACACGCGATTAGCCGTAATTCAGGGACTTAAAGACTACATAGTAGCAGAAAACGGCAATGTACTGTTGATTTGCAAGAAGGATGACGAGCAGCGCATCAAGCAATTCATGGCAGATGCGCAGCTAAAGTATAACAGCGAGTACACCTGACGCCGCATATCCGCCGTGTCTGCCGTCATTGCAAGGGACGAAGCAATCCGGAAATATAAGGGGCGCCGGATTGCTTCGTTTCTCGCAATGACTGTTACCGCCGCCGCAATGAAGCTCTCGTCTCTCAACTTTCGAATTGCGACTTTCAATTTCCGACCGAAAGGTACTTGCGCCAGTAA
>JAITPH010000120.1 GCA_031289515.1 Tannerella sp. | reverse complement strand
TACAGGCTTCGTTCATCGCGTCAAAATCAATCTTTCGCAATGACGTCCGGTAGACATATTCGTAATTGAACGGATTTTTCTTTTCGGAGACCATATATTCATATGTACGCGCGAGGGCGCTAAATCGGGCATGAGCATTTTTATCTACCGGTATAATCTTGTGAATAACAATGTATTTCGACAACATGCCATTGAGTTTATCGACTAAAAGCGACAATCCGTCAAGCTCCTGCAATACGTCGAAATGGGCTGCCATCATACGAGCATGAACGCCTGCATCCGTACGCCCCGCCCCTACTACCGAAATATTTTGACGCAATACCAGCGACAGCGTTTCTTCTATGCTCTGTTGTACGCCAACGCCATTGGATTGACGCTGCCAACCGCAATAACGAGCGCCATTATAAGCAAGATAAATAAAATATCGATTCATTAAACACTCTTAATAGTCTTCGTCTTCCGTTCCTTTCAATTTTACTTCAAATTCATACATCTCCGACGGTATCATTCGCTTCAATGTGGTCAGCACCACGTCTTTGCCTACTCTTATTCCTTCCTGAAACAAACGGAGGTCGACAGTTTTATATGCCAATTCGGGATGATTATTGTCGCGGCTTAGATGGCACAGCCAGATATTTTTCAATTTCGGAGTATAATTAGTCGCCAGAAATTCCGCAGTTTCGTGATTGCTCAAATGCCCCGAAGGGCTTGATACACGCTCTTTCAGAAAGAACGGATACGCGCCGGATATCAACATTTCTTCGTCGTAATTAGCCTCAATGACAAGATGATTCGCCCGACAAATGTATTTTTTTATAGTGTCGGTGATATGTCCGACGTCGGTCGCAATGACAAACGTATTGTTCCCATATTCGATCAGATAGCCGACGTTGTCGCTGCTGTCATGCGGAACTTCAAATGCCGTAATATTGAAATCCCTGATGCTGAAAACGGCTTCCTTTTCGACCACGCGACGCGAACCTATCAATGTTTCCTCCACATAACGGCTTCGTCGTATGCCTGCATGCACCAACTCTGTGGCATACACAGGGATATGTTGTACCTCGCCGAGGTATCCGACTGATTTTATATGGTCGGCATGATCGTGCGTAACCAATACCGCTAAAATCTTTTCCATTTCGACGCCATATTCTTTAAGCGTCTTCTTAATCTGTCGCGAGCCGATACCGGCGTCTATCAATATACCGTAAGACGACGCACCCAAGTAATAACAATTGCCGCTGCTACCGCTTGCAAGACTAAAAAAAAACAATTTCTCCATATTATTCTCTATGCCGATAAACACGAAACAACTCCGTATCTATCAATAATGGGAGCAAAGATAACAATTTTCCGGATTACCGACAAATATATTCAAAGTTTTTCAATAAAAGTATTGCATTTTCCGAAAGAAACCGTAACTTTGCGTAGCAAAACTAAAGCATATAACTTATGGAACTGACTTTGGACATGAACAAGCGTTATACTTACGCCGACTATATGACTTGGTGGGACGATAAACGCCGCGAACTGATTGACGGATTTATCAAGATGATGTCGCCTGCGGCAACACTGTCGCATGCGAAATCAGTAGCGAGGATTAATTACTGTTTATTCGATTACATCAAAGGACATAAAGGGCAGTGTCAGGTATTTACCGCTCCGTTTGACGTGCGACTGCCAAAAAACGGCGAAAAGGAAGACAACAAGATTTTTTCCGTCGTGCAGCCTGACATTTGCGTTGTTTGCGACCCCTCGAAACTCGACGAACGCGGTTGTCTGGGAGCGCCGGATATGATTGTGGAAGTATTGTCGCCATCTACGCGCAAGCACGATCTTAACGACAAATACAGACTTTATGAAGCCTACGGCGTGAAAGAATACTGGGTTGTCGAGCCGAAAAGCAAGGATGTTGCAGTATTCATCCTCCAAGACGACAATACGTATGCCGAAGGCTTGATATACACCGGCAAAGTCAATATCCCGGTACAAAGCCTGCCCGGACTGGAAATAGATTCGGAAGATTTGTTCGATTAGGATTTTCAGCCGTTTTTCCCTCTACTTTACCGGATTTGGCTTTAATACATCAGGGTTTTATACGGTTTTAAGCCGTTGGAACATTCTTAAAGTCTAATTTATGAAACAGGCAATACTTGTCAAAATGCAAAAAAAAATATCCCTCATACTTGCATTCAGGTAATAATTCACTACCTTTGCGGAATTTTAAAAGATATGATACGAAACAGTAAACAGGAATTTATCATTCAATGGATCATTGGGATAGGAGATTTGGCAGTTCTGAACCTCATATTCTTCTGTATATATAACCTAATAGATCCGTTTTATACCTCCACCATGATACCGAAAATGAGGGAGATAATACTGTTGCTCAATTTCTGCTATTTCTTCTCTCTCTATTTCGTCCCGATGCAATTGCACATGTCCGTCGTTTTCCTCGACAAGATTGTACAGCGCTCCGTCACTTTTGTTACCATAGATATTATACTGCTGTCTACCTGCCTGATATTTCTGAATGTCGGTAACGACCTTGCTACTTTTCTTATCGTATACTATCTTGCCGCATTGTTGATATTCTCACTCTGGCGCGTGTTAGTCCGCATCATAGTCAAAGGCTACCGGCGCAAAGGCTATAATGCGAAAAACATTATCATAGTCGGCGCCGGCAAAAACGGAATGGAGCTGTTCAAAGTACTGAAAACAGACCTTGGATACGGATTCAACGTACTCGGCTTTTTCGACGACAACCTGATTCTGAGGGACGTCCTGCCCAACTATCTCGGTACTATAAATCAGATTGAAGATTTTGTAAGGAAAAACGATATAGACGAGATATACTGTACCATACCCGGTACAAACAGCAATAAGATTTCGGAACTGCTCAATTTCGCCGAGAAAAACATGATACGATTCTACATCATCCCCGAATTTTACAGGGACATAAAGAAAAGTATGGTACTTGAGATTATGGAATCCGTGCCGCTGCTCACGATACGGACAGAGCCGCTGCAATCGCAGTACAACCGTTCCATCAAGAGATGCTTCGATATGGTTTTTTCGGCAATCGTGATGGCGACGGTATTTCCTTTACTCTACGTCATTGCAGGAATGTTCATAAAGATTTCGTCGAAGGGACCGATACTGTTCAAGCAGAAACGGACAGGCTTGTACGGCAAGGAGTTTGAATGTTACAAATTTCGCACAATGCGCCTCAATGAAGACGCCGACGAGCGACAGGCAGTCAAGGACGATCCCCGCACGACGAAGACAGGCAGTTTCCTGAGAAGGACAAACCTCGATGAATTTCCGCAGTTTCTGAACGTACTTAAAGGCGACATGTCGGTTGTCGGTCCGCGCCCTCACATGCTCAAACATACTGAACAATATTCAATGCTTATAGATAAATATATGATACGGCATCTCGTCAAGCCGGGCATCACCGGTTGGGCGCAGATAACAGGATACCGCGGCGAAACGCGCACTCTGGAACAAATGGAAGGCCGGGTGAAACGCGACGTCTGGTATCTCGAAAACTGGTCTTTCTTTCTTGATTTGAAGATTGTAGTAGTAACTATCATCAACATGTTCAAAGGCGAATCAAACGCTTATTAGAAAAGGCGCTCGTTATGGGAAGAATCATCGCAATAGACTACGGACGAAAACGCACTGGAATAGCCGTCACCGACAAGATGCAGATTATAGCCAACGGATTGGAAACCGTTCCGAGCGGCGAAGCGGCCGATTTCCTGAGCAAATACGCCTTGCGGGAAGAAGTCGATTTGTTCGTCGTAGGTCAGCCCAAGCAGATGAACAACACGCCGTCGGAGAACATGCAATACGTAGAGGCGTTTGTAAACCGGCTTCGCAAAGTCGTACCGGACATTCCGATAGAGTTTTTCGACGAGCGATTCACTTCGCTTATGGCGCACCGGATAATGATAGACGGAGGACTTAGGAAAAAGAAAAGGCAAGATAAGGCATTAGTCGATGAGATAAGCGCAGTGCTGATTCTTCAGGGATATTTGGAAAAAAAGAGACTCAAATTATAAACTTAGAAATTACTGACAGTTATGATATTACCGATTTATACTTATGGTCAACCGGTTTTAAGAGAAGAAACAAAAACTATCGACAAGGACTATCCCGACATTAAAGGGCTTGTAGCCAACATGTTCGACACGATGCTTAAAGCTGACGGCGTCGGACTTGCCGCTCCTCAGATAGGACTTTCGATACGGCTGTTCGTTATCGACGGAGATTCGATATCAAGGAACTACCCGGAATGTAAGAAATTCAAGCGGGTAATGATAAATCCCGAAATTATCGAGAAAAGCGAAGAAACGATATCTTTGGAAGAAGGCTGCCTGAGCTTTCCCGG
>JAITPH010000040.1 GCA_031289515.1 Tannerella sp. | reverse complement strand
CAATATAAAAGAAAAATATGTTACGAATAGCAGTACAGTCTAAAGGACGTCTTTACGAAGATACGATTTCGTTGCTCAATGAGGCGGGAATCAAGCTAAGCAAGTCTAAACGCACGTTGCTGATGTCGGCAGTAGATTTTCCTGTCAAAATCCTGTTTCTGCGCGACGACGATATTCCGCAGTCGGTAGCCAACGGCGTAGCCGACGCAGGCATTGTAGGCGAAAACGAATATGTCGAAAAAGGCGAAGAAGCCGTTCTTATCAAGCGTCTCGGCTTTAGTAAATGCCGCCTTAGTCTGGCTGTTCCCAAGGACGAAGAATATGCCGGTTTGATGTGGTTTCAGGGTAAGACGATCGCGACGTCATATCCGAATATTCTGAATAAATACTTGGATAAAAATGCCATAAACGCTTCATTGCATGAAATTTCCGGCTCGGTAGAAATTGCTCCCGGTATAGGTCTCGCAGACGCTATTTTTGATATAGTGAGTTCGGGCAGCACTCTGATAAGCAATCAGTTGAAAGAGGTCGAAGTAGTGATGAAAAGCGAGGCTTTGCTGATAGCAAACGAATCGCTATCAGCCGCGAAAAGGGAGATATTGGACGAAATGCTGTTTCGTTTCGACGCCGTACAAGAGGCTTCCGGAAAGAAATATGTATTGCTGAACGCGCCGAAAGACAAGATTACGGAGATAACGGAATTGCTTCCCGGCGTGAAAAGTCCGACCGTGACGCCTCTTGCCGAAGAAGGCTGGGTATCAATACAATCCGTCATTGCCGAAAAACATTTCTGGGAAATAATCGGCAAACTCAAAGCTATCGGCGCCGAAGGTATTTTGGTGATTCCGATTGAGAAGATGATACTGTAAACTAAAAGGCAATGAACATAAAAACGTATAAATATCCGGACAGGCGAGACTGGGAAGCATTACAGAAGCGACCCGAAAAAGACTTCTCAGAGGTTTTCGACGTCGCGCGGACTGTTCTTGACGATGTCCGGGCAAATGGCGACGCGGCTGTTCGCAAATACGGAGAACGTTTCGACAAGGTTGCAATAGACAATTTGCAGGTATCCGAAGAGGAACTGCAAGAGGCGGAATCGTTGCTTTCCGACGATTTGAAGCAGGCTATCCGCATAGCTCACGGAAATATAGAGAAATTTCATGCAGCACAACAGTTTGCAGAGATAAAGGTCGAAACCGCTCCGGGCGTAACATGTCGGCAGAAAGCCGTTCCCATCGAAAAGGTCGGATTGTATGTTCCGGGCGGCACAGCGCCGTTATTCTCAACCGTCCTGATGCTTGCAGTTCCCGCTCGTATAGCGGGATGCCGTGAAATAGCACTTTGTACGCCGCCGGACAGGGACGGCAAAGTGAATCCGGCTATTTTGTTTACGGCCGGACTGTCGGGCGTCGGCAAAATATTTAAAATAGGCGGTATTCAGGCTATTGCGGCTATGGCTTACGGCACAGAGAGCGTTCCGAAAGTATATAAGATTTTCGGGCCCGGCAATCAATACGTTACGGCGGCCAAACAATTGGTAAGTCTGAAAGAAGTGGCAATAGACATGCCAGCAGGCCCTTCCGAGGCGATGATTATTGCAGACGAAACGGCGCGTCCCGACTTTATCGCGGCCGATTTTCTGTCGCAGGCGGAGCACGGCGCCGACAGCCAGTCCGTTTTGCTCACCACGTCGGAAACGCTTGCCGAAGCCGTTAAAAAAGAAATAGAAAGTCAGCTACGCGAACTGACCCGCCGCGAACTTACAGAAAAATCATTGTCGCACAGTAGCATAATTATCTTGAAAAATTATGACGAAATGGCAGATTTTTCAAATCAATATGCCCCTGAACACCTGCTGATACAAACCGCAAATTATGCGGAGTTAAGTCGCAAAATACTGAATGCAGGCAGCATCTTCCTTGGTCATTATACAACCGAGAGCGCGGGCGACTATGCGTCGGGTACGAATCATACGCTTCCCACGAAAGGATACGCCAAAATGTATAGCGGAGTCAATCTTGACAGTTTCGTCAGAAAGATAACCTTTCAGGAAATAACCGACGAGGGACTTGCACTGTTAGGCCCGACCATCGAGGTCATGGCGGCAAACGAACAGCTTGACGCTCACAGGAACGCTGTAATCGTCAGATTAAAAGAGAACAAAGTATGTTTAACCAATAAATAATTTAATCTATGGAAAATGTAATTTTTATAGTTTTGGGAGCTTCTATTATAGCTCTATGTTTTGCCTTTTTCTTTTTCAAGCAGATGATGAAAAAAGACGAAGGCACCGACACGATGAAAAGGATTGCGCTTCATGTGCGAAAAGGCGCTATGGCGTATCTCAGGCAGCAATACAAGGTCGTTCTGATAGTATTTTTAGTCCTTGTGGCGTTATTTTCCGTCATGTCGTTTTTTGATTTACAAAATGGGTGGGTGCCATTTGCTTTTCTTACAGGAGGATTCTTTTCCGGTTTAGCCGGATTTTTCGGAATGAAAACAGCAACTTATGCCTCTGCCCGTACCGCCAATGCGGCTCGCAATTCGCTGAACGAAGGTCTCCGCGTTGCTTTCCGTTCCGGCGCTGTGATGGGACTGACTGTTGTAGGATTAGGTTTGCTCGACATTTCGGTCTGGTATTTGATACTTAATCATTTCGTTGACGACGGAGATCATAAACTGATGATTATTACGACTACCATGCTGACTTTCGGCATGGGCGCTTCGACGCAGGCGTTGTTTGCACGTGTCGGCGGCGGTATTTACACAAAGGCGGCCGACGTCGGCGCAGACCTTGTAGGTAAGGTCGAGGCCGGCATTCCCGAAGACGACCCCCGAAATCCCGCTACTATCGCGGATAATGTCGGCGATAACGTCGGCGACGTTGCCGGTATGGGAGCCGACTTGTACGAATCGTATTGCGGTTCGATTCTTGCAACCGCCGCTCTTGGCGCTTCGGCTTTTGCTTTCAATCCGGCAATGCAACTCAAGGCTGTATTTGCTCCGATGTTAATTGCGGCAGTCGGCATATTGCTTTCCATAATAGGTATCTTTACTGTACGCACGAAAGAGGGCGCAACGATGAAGCAATTGCTGTCGTCGTTGAATAAAGGGATAAATATCAGCTCCTTATTTATAGTGGCTGCCACTTTTGCCATTTTCTATTTGCTTGATTTGAAAAACTGGGTCGGCATTTCATTCTCGGTTGTTGCAGGTCTCGTCGCAGGTATCATAATAGGTCAGGCTACGGAGTATTATACTTCGCACAGTTACAAGCCCACGAGGAAAATTGCGGAAAGTTCGCAGACAGGTCCGGCTACGGTTATTATTGCCGGCATCGGTCTTGGTTTCATATCTACCGCCATCCCTGTTATTACTATTTGTTTTGCTATAATTCTGTCGTTTCTGTCGGCTATTCAGTTCGACGTAGCCAACATGATGAGTGCGCAGAATTTGTGTATGGGATTGTACGGCATAGCGATAGCTGCTGTCGGGATGCTTTCGACGTTAGGAATAACGCTTGCAACCGATGCTTACGGCCCGATAGCCGATAATGCCGGAGGAAACGCCCAGATGAGTAATTTACCCGAAGAAGTGCGTCAGCGCACAGATTCCTTAGACGCCTTGGGCAATACGACGGCTGCCACAGGTAAAGGTTTTGCCATTGGCTCTGCCGCCCTGACCGCATTGGCGCTGCTTGCTTCCTATATCGAAGAAATAAAAATCGCGCTAATAAGGGTAGGCGATACCGTACTTGAAATGTCTAACGGCGAAACAATACAGGTGGTAAACGCTTCTTTTCAGGACTTTATGAACTACTATAATGTTTCGTTGATGAATCCGATTGTATTGGCGGGAATTTTCATCGGCTCAATGATGTCGTTCCTTTTCTGCGGTCTGACAATGAACGCGGTAGGTCGCGCGGCGCAGCACATGGTAGAGGAAGTGCGCCGACAGTTCCGCACAATCGCAGGCATTATGGAAGGAAAGGCAGAGCCGGACTATGCGCGATGCGTGGAAATATCAACAAAAGGAGCGCAACGCGAGATGCTTTTTCCGTCGTTACTTGCTATTATTGTGCCGGTTGTTGTCGGTTTGATTTTCGGCGTTGCGGGCGTTCTCGGTTTGCTTGTGGGCGGACTGGGATCCGGTTTCGTGCTTGCCGTTTTTATGGCTAATGCAGGCGGCGCTTGGGATAATGCAAAGAAACATGTCGAAGAAGGCAACTTCGGCGGTAAAGGCTCTGATAATCACAAGGCCACAATTGTAGGAGACACCGTCGGCGATCCGTTTAAGGATACGTCGGGTCCGTCGCTCAACATACTCATCAAACTGATGAGCATGGTGTCAATAGTTATGGCCGGATTGACTGCCGTATATAGTTTGCTCTGAAAATATTTTTTGATAATGAAACACATATACATCTTATTACTGTTACTGTTATCGGGCGTTTTGAGCGCTGAAGTTCAAAAGCGTCCGATAATAGGAATATGCGACGTTTGCAAAGAAGCGACAAGCAGCGCAGCGCCACGTTCTTACATCGAGGCTGTGTTGCGGGTAAACGGAATACCGGTTATCATACCGTATATGGACGATGACGCGAAGATTAAAGAGTTATTAAATACTCTTGACGGCGTATTGTTCGTAGGCGGAGAGGATTTTGCCCCGGAGATTTATCATGAAAGCCCGATTTTGCAGATGGGCAAGGTTAATGCTACAAGAGACAGGTTTGAGATAAACTTGCTTCGTCATGCTTACGAACAGGGATTACCGGTTTTGGGTATATGTCGCGGTCTTCAGCTTATAAACGTTACTTTCGGAGGCTCTTTGTATCAGGATATTCCAACTCAATACCCAGATACGAGCATCAAACACCGGCAATCGCAACCGAAAGACAAGGCTACACATGCCGTAGTGGTGCGCGATAGCACGGTTTTTGCCGGTATTGTAGGCGAGAAGATGTTGATGGTCAACAGTTTTCATCATCAGGCAGTAAAGGCGCTGGCTAACGGTTTCGAGGTCGGGGGAGTAGCGATGGACAGTATAATAGAATCCATAGAAAAGGTCGATTCCAAGCATTGGGTCTTGGGAGTTCAGTTTCATCCCGAAGGTCTTTTGTGGAACGATAAGGCGATGGTTAAAATATTCCAACGATTTGTCGAAGAGACAAATAGCAGGCACAGACCTGAATTTAAGATGTTATATCTGAAGCCCAAGCCAATCGGCGTCGATATGAAAGTCAGGGAATCGAAAATTAAAATAAACGTAAAATAAACGCTTCTTTGTTTGCAAAATACAAAAAAGTAAGTATCTTTGCAGCCCGAATCACGAAAGGAGAAACGGTTCCGTAGCTCAGTTGGATAGAGCAACAGCCTTCTAAGCTGTGGGTCGAGCGTTCGAGTCGCTCCGGAATCACAGAAAAGCAAAAACCCCGGCAAGCCTCATTACAGCAATGTTTTGCTCTCCTGAAGGATGGCTTTTGAGGTTTTTCAGTTGTCCTAAATTTTGGGACAACTCGTTCCCTTTTGCTTTTAACTTTGTTTTCAAAGCATTCCAATACTTTCGGGGTCGGGGGCTTTCCGTCAGTACCTCGATTACATCCACAACGGATAAATACCATTTCTCCTGTTTATCGTCCCAAGCGGAACGAACTTTTCTGTCTTCAAAAAGCTTAATGTCGGTCTTGTGTGTCATTTTTATCTATGTTTTATGAAAATGTATATCATTCTGCAAATGATATACAACATCCGTCAATAAACAAAGATTTTACGGAGTTTTATTTTCTGCCAGACTAAAGGGCGGGCGTTTTCGGGAAGTTATACGGCTATAAGATATATATATCCTTGAGTAATACGCATTAATACAGATATTCAGCCGTGCTTGTTTTTTAGGCCTGTTCCAAAAAAGAGAAAAAAACGGCGGAAAGTTTGCATCTGGATTCCGGAAGCATTATCTTTGCAATTGGATTGGAACAAGTAAAATAAATGATTATGACATACTTATCAAGAGAAGCATCGAGTTCGCCGACAGGTTCGTTCGCCTTCATTTTTTCAATAATGACGCTTTCGGATCTTGACAACCCTGCTTTTGTATTATCTCGGTCGCGGTTTCAAGGAGAGACTTCTATGCAGGATAAATATTTTTAGATGTTTGTGACTGTGTGTATGAGCCTACATTACCGTCTTCATATCGTATTAAAGTGCATATATGTATGAATAATAAATGGATGCAGAACTTGAATTGAAATATCTTGAAAAATTAGGAAAATCCGACCACAAGGCATTTGGTATCCTTTTTAAGGAATATCATCCGAAAGTGAAGAGTTTCCTTTTTGGCTTTGTCAAGGATCAGGAACTCGTGGCAGACATGACGCAAGATATTTTCTTCAAGGTATGGATAAACCGCGATAACCTCTCCAAAATCGTTTCCTTCGGGGCATATTTGTTCCGGATGGCAAGAAATATGGTTTATGACCACTACGAACATATCAACGTCATAGAAAAATATAGCCTCGAACAACAGGAATTGCAAGAACAGACATGTTCTCCGGAAGAAGATCTTTATGCCCGCGAATTGAGCCTTTTGATTGATACGGTTGTCGACCGGATGCCTCCCCAGAGGAAACGCATTTTTATTATGAGTCGCCATGAATACCACTCGAACGACGAAATCTCCAAAAAGCTGAACATAAACAAACGCACGGTCGAAAACCATATCACACAAGCGCTTCAGGACATAAGAAAAGAACTGCACTCCGTTAATAATACGTAAAAAAACATTTTTTTCGGTCTGCGATTGTGTGTGCAAGGCAGGAAAATCGTCTATTTAACAGTAATCACTCATAAACAATTACGACCATGAATAAACGGTTTTTTTCAATCTTATTAATGTCAATATGTCTGGCGGCTCAGGTACGCGGACAGCAGAAAGAATACAAAGCATATCTTGTATCAACCGCCCATTTCGATACGCAATGGAACTGGGATGTCAAAGAATCCATAGAAGATTATTTGCGCCGTACAATGGTGCAGAATTTCTGGCTTTTCGAACGCTTCCCCGAATATGTGTTCAACTTTGAAGCCGCCCAGAAATACAGCTGGATGAAGGAATACTATCCAGCCGAGTATGCAATCGTGAAGGATTACATAAAAAAGGGACGCTGGAACGTAGTCGGGAGCACATGGGAAGCGACCGATCCCAATCTGCCTTCGTCGGAATCGTTCTTCCGCAATATCCTTTTTGGGCAGGAATTTTACAAGAAGGAATTTGGCGTGAAAAGCAATGACATCTATCTTCCCGACTGTTTCGGTTTCGGCTGGCATTTGCCGACCGTAGCGGCACATTCCGGTCTGATCGGATTCTCCACCCAGAAATTGCAATGGCGCAAGAATCCGTATTTCGGCGAAAAGGAAAAGATGCCGTTCAAGATAGGCTTGTGGCAGGGGCTTGACGGCTCGCGCATCATGGCTGTTTTGGATGCCGGCGGTTACGGTACGACGTATTATTATGACGACGTGAGCCGCAACAAGCGGATTATCGACCGTGCGGAAGCCGGACCCAACAAGACGGCATACGTTTATTATGGCGTAGGCGACAGAGGCGGCTCTCCAACGTTGCCTTCCGTCTATTCGGTTGTCGAAGCCCTCAAATCCGACGGACCGGCCGAAGTAATCAGCGCACGCGCCGGGCAGATTTACGAAGACTATCTGCCTTTCGACAAACATCCCGAATTGCCGGTCTACGACGGCGAACTGCTGATGGATGTACACGGCGTAGGCTGTTACACTTCACAGGCAGCCATGAAACTGTTCAACCGCCGTAACGAACAGCTGGCCGATGCCGCCGAGCGCGCATCCGTAGCCGCAGAATTACTTGGCGGAGCCGTATATCCCGCCGCAGAACTCCGCGAAAACTGGCAACGGTTTCTCTGGCATCAGTTTCACGACGACATTACAGGCACGAGTATTCCGCGGGCATATACTTTTTCGTGGAATGACGAACTGATAGCCCAGACGCGCTTTGCCGACGCCATCGAAACTGCCGCAGGCGCTGTAAGCAGGGCGCTCAACACGAACGTAAAAGGAATCCCGGTCGTAGTTTACAATCCGGTAGCCAACAACCGTCGCGATTTCGTGACGGCTACGGTAGACATGGCTGTGAAACCTAAGGACGTTTCGGTCATAGCGCCCGACGGCAAAGCAAGTCCGGCACAACTCCTCGCGTGGGAAAACGGCAAAGCCGTTATTCTTTTTCCGGCGCAGACCGATCCTGTCAGCTTCTCGGTCTATGAAGTGAAGCAAAGCCGCACTTCATCCGGCGCGGCGCTCAAGGTTTCGGCAAACACGCTCGAAAACGCCATATATAAATTAATGTTGGACAAGAACGGCGACATCGGTTCGCTCGTCGACAAACGAAGCGGGCGCGAACTTGTGAAGGAAGGAAAAGCCTTCCGGCTCATGCTTCTGACCGATAACGTTTCGACGGACTATCCGGCATGGGAGATATACAAAAAGACAATCGACGGGCCAAGCGTATCCGTTACGGATAACGTGAAAATCTCGATTGCCGAAAACGGACCGCTTCGCGTCAGCCTCAAGGTAGAACGCAGCTATCTGGATTCTACGCACTTCGTTCAGTATATCAGCCTTTCGGACGGAGCGACCGACGACCGTGTCGAAATCGTAAACGAATACGACTGGGCAGCCCGCAATGTGCTGCTGAAAGCCGAATTTCCGACAACAATATCGAACGAAAAGGCTTCATACGATTTGGGCATCGGCTATGTACGGCGCGGCAACAACGTCGATAATGCCTTTGAAGTGTTAGGTCACCAGTGGGCAGACCTTACGGCTTCGGACGGCAGTCACGGCATATCCATTCTGAATGATTCGAAATACGGCTGGGACAAACCGGACAATAACACCCTTCGCTTGACGCTGCTTCATACGCCGAAGACCGGCCGCGGTTTTGTCTATCAGGAGCATCAGGATCACGGCTATCATCAGTTCCGTTATGCAATCGTGAGCCACGAATCGACGCCTACCGATGCCGGAACTGCTTGGAAAGCCGAAGCCTTCAACCAGCCGTTGCTTTCCTTTATCGCTCCGAAACATGCCGGTCAACTGGGACGCTCGTTCTCTCTGGCAAAAACAAACAAGCCGCAAGTCGCCATCAAAGCGATTAAAAAAGCGGAAGACGGCAACAGCTATGTCGTCCGCATCAATGAAATATACGGTGAAAATTACGCCGATGCCTCGGTCGAATTTGCCTCTGCCGTCATAAGCGCTAAAGAATTGAACGGTATTGAAGAAGAGATAGGCGACGTGAAAACGGTCGACAACCGGATTGTTTTCAGCGGCAAAGCCTTCCAGCCCCGCACATTCAGCGTGAAACTGAAAGACAAAGCCCTGCTGGACGTTCCCGGCAACAAGTTTGTCGAATTGAAATACAATGCCGTAGCATTTACCTCCGAAGAATTTAACAAAACCGGCAATTTCGACCGGCGCGGCAATTCGCTCCCGACAGAGCAGATACCGGAACTCATTACTTCGGACGGTATTCAGTTCAAGATAAGCAACGACCCGGCCGTATTCGACTATCAGCGCGCCAACGGCGACACCATTATGCTGCCTGAAGGACACGGCTCAAACAAACTGTATCTGCTGGTAACTTCTGCCGTAGGCGACCGGAGCGCAACGTTCAGGGTCGACAACAGGGAATATCAGGCGAATATTCCGTTCTATTCCGATTTCTTCGGACAATGGGGCTGGAGAGGCGAAAACGAAGGCTACATGAAAGAAGGCTCGTTTGCATTCATCGCAAACCACAGGCACAGCGAACGCAAGGGAAACGATGCCTACAGCCTGGTCTATCTGTTCAAGATATGTCTGGATATAGACAAAAACGCACGTATGCTTGTCTTGCCCAAAGACCCCGGCATAGCGCTTTTTGCCGCAACGCTGACGGACAACCGGAATCATGATACGAAAACGGCTGTCGAAATGCGCAAACTGCCACGTCAGACGGAAGCAATCAATTATGTCACGGAGCCTGCTCCACAGGTGAGAGGAGAAAGAAGTCAGTGGTAAAATAAATCAAACAGGGAGGATACGCATAAAAAAAACCGGGAGCGTGCAGACACACGCTCCCGGTTGAAACCGAACAACGCCGGTCATTCTTTTTGGAATGAAAGAATGAAAGAATGAGAATATTACTCGAATATGAATATATTATTACTTTTTTAAAACTTTATAAATTGAAAATCATGAAGTACAATAAACTACAGACAAACAAATTTAAACATCCGTTGAAGATTGTTTTTATATCGCTCTTTTTATTTTTGTCTCACTATTCGATTATGGAGGCTGCCGTTAAGGTGACATTGTCGAACGACATCACTTTGAAGGATGCTTTTTATGAAATAGAAAGACAGACAAATTTCTCGGTCGACTATGAAGATTCGAAGCTCGATCTCAACAGGAATATCGGCGTTTCGATTAACGAGATGAACATAAACGAAGCGTTGACGCTTATCTTGAAAAATACCGGTCACACCTATTCGGTCAGGGGAAATCACATTATCATTTCCCAGCAAAAACAGCAGGTCGACAACCGTATACAGATTACCGGAACGGTAACCGATACCAACGGCGATCCGGTCATAGGCGTAAGTGTGGCGGAAAGAGGAACAAGCAACGGCACAACGACCGATACCGGCGGCAGGTATACAATCACGGTGAAAGACAACAACGCCGTGCTGACCTTTTCCTATATCGGCTATTTGAAGCGGGAAATATCCGTAGGCGATCAGAAAGTGATCAGGGTAGAACTGAGCGAAGACGTTCAGATGATGGAAGAAGTGGTCGTTATCGGCTACGGTACGCAGAAACGAAGTGAAGTGACGGCCGCTGTGGCTTCGCTGACAAAGGAATCGTTCAACACGACAGGAGCGCATTCCAGCGTACTGGAACTTGCTAAGGGCAGAATGGCCGGCGTCGTCATCACCAATCCCAACGGCACCGATCCGCGCGCCGACACCGAAATACAGATTCGCGGCATATCGTCCATAACCGGCGGCATGAGTCCGCTGATTGTCATCGACGGCGTTCCGGGCGGCGACCTTGCTTTATTGCAAGCCGACGATGTGGAATCGTTCGACGTCCTGAAAGATGCTTCCGCCGCTGCCATCTACGGTACTCGCGGCTCGAACGGCGTCGTGCTGATTACCACGAAAAAAGTCAAGCGCGGCGAACAGAAAGCCACGTACGACTATTCGACCTACGTTTCGCACGATTACGTGTATCGCAGTCCCAAAGTGCTTACGGCGGACGAATATCGCAACTATATGAAATCGGGCGGTTACCGTTCGGAAATGATGGTAGACTATGGCGGAAATACCGACTGGCTGGGCGAAATGCTCGACAACGGCAATATCTCCCAAAATCACAATCTGGCCATCAGCGGCGGCGGCTCCAATACCGGGTATCGCGCGTCCGTTTCCTTCCGCGAAATCAATCCGATTGCCATCGAATCCGGACAATCCAACTGGGGCGGTCGTCTTAGCATCAATCATCTCGGACTTAACGACAGGCTTGAAATGCAGGTAGGACTTAGCGCCAACTTCCGCGACCGCAACATGGTCGGCAGCAACGATGCTTTTGAACAGGCAGCGCAGCGCAATCCCACGATGCCGATTAAAAACGCCGACGGCGAATGGATCGACGATCAGGGTTTCGGATCGTATAATCCGCTGGCTCGCTATGCCACGCTGGACGACTATGCTTCGCGGACGACCCTTCTGGGATCGGGAAAGATTTCGCTCTACATCACGGACGGTTTGAAAGCCTCCGTCGCCGCTTCGTGGCAGCAGTACGACAACTTGCGCCGCCAGTATTTCATGAAGAGCAGCAAGGAATCCGCAGATACGTATGCCGGTGGCGGACGGGCGCAGAAATGGCAGGCTCAGGAGATTACAAAAACACTGGAGCCGACGGTCGATTTCGTGAAAACGTTCAACCTCATACACGCTTTCAATGCCGTTGCCGGTTACAGCTATCAGTATCACGTGAGCGAAAACTTCAACGCATGGAACTCCAAGTTCGCTACGGACGCCTTCCTTGACAATAACCTCGGAAGCGGAACAGGCATCAGCGACGGAACAAGTTTTGCGAATATGGGCAGCGGTAAATCCGACGACATTCTGATCGCCTTCTTCGGGCGTATCAACTATGTCCTGAAAAACAAATACCAGTTCTCGGCGACATATCGCTACGAAGGCTCGTCGCGTTTCGGCGCCAATAATCGCTGGGGTAGCTTTCCTGCATTATCGGCAGGATGGGTCATCAGCGAGGAAGGCTTTATGAAGGACATAACCGCCGTGAACAGCTTGAAAGTACGCGCCGGTTTCGGTGTGACCGGTAACCAGTCTATTCCCGATTACCGTTACATGTCGACGCTTGCCGCCAATTCGACCTATCCGATCGACGGCTCTACATGGAACAGCGCTTACAGGCCGTCGCGCAATCCGAACCCCGACCTGAAATGGGAAAAGAAGGAGGAATTTAACTTCGGCGTGGACTTTTCGCTTTTGTCGAACAGGCTGAACGGATCGATCGACGTCTATAACCGCTATACGAAAGACCTTCTTTATACCTACAACACGCAATTGCCGCCTTTTGTGCTGTCGGACATATATACCAATGTGGGCGAGATAAGCAACAGGGGTATCGAAATCGGATTGAATGCCGTTCCGGTGAAGGAAAAGGATTTCACATGGGAAGTAAATGCCACGTTCGCCTATCAGAAAAACAAGCTGGAATCGTTCTCCAACGAGCTGTATCAGGCAACTTACAAAGACGATTACCAGTTTACCGGAGTCGGCTATCTGGGATACGCCATCCGGACGCAGGAAGGCGGGTCGCTGGGCGAGTTTTACGGTCACCGCTATGCCGGACTTGACGGTAACGGCGAATGGATGTTCTACAAGGGTAACGAAAAAGTGTCGTACAGGGAAGTCACGGACGACGATAAGACGTGGCTCGGAAACGGTACGCCCAAGTATTATGCCTCGCTGGGAAATACGTTCAAGTACAAGAACTTTGACCTTAGTCTGTTCTTCCGCGGAAAATTCGATTTCAAGATACTCAATACGAAAGATCTGTATTTCGGCAATCTCGCATGGCTTCCGAACAACGTGATGCAATCGGCCATCAACAAAAACTCCGATCTGCACGTATCGATGCAATACTCCGATTACTATCTCGAAAACGGAGACTTTGTCAAGCTGGACAACGTCACGCTGGGATACGGCGTCCCTTTGAAAAGCAGGGAATGGGTGCGCAATCTTAGAGTTTACGTGTCCGCCCAGAACCTGGCGACATTTACCGGTTACAGCGGGACGACGCCCGAAGTTCGCGACACGGGTCTCACGCCCGGTATCGAGGAACGGACTTTCTATCCCGTCACCACCACTCTCATGTTTGGAATTAATGTTGGATTTTAAAATAGACATATTATGAAAAAGTATAAAATTATAGTTGCAATAAGCATAGCGCTGTCGATGACCGGCTGTACGTCTCTGGACGTAACGCCATACAGCGAACTGGCTCCCGATAATTTCTACCAGAACAGGGAGCAGATTTTGATGGGAGTAAACAGAATCTACACTCATGCGTGGAACTCGGTAGGTCAGGGCGGATACAACCGCATCTCCGAAACGAGCGCCGACCAGCTTGCCTGGGTCAATAAGGGCAGGCACGGTTACGACGGAGCAGTGCACGGTCGGCAACATTATCATTCATGGACCGACAACGACGATTCTTGCTGGGACCCGTGGAGAACGCTCTACACCGGAGTGGGCTATGCGAACAGCATAATGGACGATTTCACCAGGATAGACTTTGCCGCCGCCGGAATGGGCGACGACGAAAAGAACTGGCTTCAATCGGAAATAAGAGGAAAAAGAGCCTTCTTCTATATGAAGCTGATGGATCTTTTCGGGAATATTCCGATTGCAACGACGGTTGGTCTTCCGGTCGATCCTCCGACCGTTCCGCGTGCGGAAGTATTCGCCTTCATCGAAACGGAACTGCTGGAGGCTGCCAAAACGGCCGCGCCGCTCTCGAAAGAGCGTAACGGACGGTTTACGCTTGCGGCGATTTACGCCGCTTTGGTAGAACTTTACCTGAATGCCGAAACGTGGACAGGTACGCCACGCTGGGACGACTGCATCGCCTACTGCGACCGGTTGATTCGCAGCGAAGCGGGCGCGGTGAACGGCGCTCTGGCGCTCGACAGGGACGTCAACGTCACATTCTCGAATGTCAATACATCCGCCTCGACCGAAATAATCTACTGCAATGCAAGCAACAAAGCAAGAGGACGCTGGATCAATCCGGTCAACATCGCCTACTACCGCGAACGCGACATCGTGAATACGGACTATAACGCGAACAACGGACTCGTCGTGACGACAAACGCAATGGAATCGTACGGCGACAACGACCGGCGCCGACTTCAGTGGTTTCAGTACGGAATCGGCACGGGACCGTATCAGGGTCCGTACCTGAACATCGCTACTCCGGTCGAAAACGATTACGTCGTGGGATCGGAAGAGTTTACCGGTTTGCCGGTCATTTTCTGCAACAAGCCTGTCAAGGCGGTAATCGACGTACAGGGCGACCGGGTGACAATCACGGAATGGTATTCTCCCGAATTTCCGGGCGAAGAGGCGCGGCTGCTGGTCGAACAGGCTTTCAACGGCTCGAACGTGAAGGACTACATCATCTCCGACTTCAGGGAAAAGAATCACAGGGAATGGTATCTTGCCGGCGGCTACAATACCACCGACGCGCGCCAGTACGCCTGGAGCGAAATGAACGACTACCGTTACATGTGGTATGACTGCAAGGAAAATTCGGGCGCACGCATTTACAAGTACAAGACCGGCGAATATACGGATCCGAACTACGGAAACGCCGACTTGATATTCTACCGTCTGACGGACATATATTTTGCCAAAGCCGAAGCGCTGATCCGTAAAAACGGCGGCACGGCCACGCAGGAAGCCGCAGAGTTGATCAACAGCGTCAAGCAGCGGGCTTTCGCGGCCGACTACTGGTCGAGCGACGAATCCCTGACCGCCAAAGACCGCTATACGGTGTCTACGCTTACGCTCGACGAACTGCTTGCCGAACGCGGACGCGAATTTATTCTGGAAGCCAAACGGCGCACCGACCTGATACGTTTCGGCAAGTTTGAATTTGCCATAGACGGATGGTGGGATGCGAACGCTGGCTACGGCGACGGCAGCGGCAACTCGATAGTGAAAGACCCGACGCGCCGCCTTATGGCAATACCGTACAACGCGATGTCGGCAAACCGGAATCTGGTTCAAAATCCGGGATATAATTAATATTGTTGAAAGTTGAAAGTTAAGAGCGCTTTGGCGGACTGCGACAGTCTGCCGCAAGTGCAAGTTTGCGAAGCAATCCGGATAACGCTGTTATTCCGGATTGCTTTTTTTCTTTATAGTGACGGATACTGCCGTTCCCGTCTCCGTCCGGTGACGGCAGACTCGACAGTTCGCGGGTCGCCGCGACTTGCGGAATGTTAAACCGCACGCGCGGTTTTGTCGCCGCAAGTTGCAGGAAGGAAACCGCACGCGCGGTTTTGTTGCCGCAAGTTGCAGGAAGGAAACCGCACGTGCGGTTTTGTCGCTGCAACTTGCAGGAAGGAAACCGCACG
>JAITPH010000017.1 GCA_031289515.1 Tannerella sp. | reverse complement strand
CATCTTCGGGCCTACTTTAATGAAATCCGTTTCGATGATATTTTCCATTTTCAACAGCGTCAGCACCGCCTGATCTTTATGATGCGTCATAAGTTCGCCTTTCTGTGCAAGTCGCATCGAGTAGATGCTGTGCGACTCGAAGGTGATGATAGTGGCATAAGAACTGATGGAAACAATCATCAACGGCAGGAACAGAGCGTAGCCACCAGTCAGTTCGGCAATCAGAAACACACCTGTCAGCGGCGCGTGCATGACACCCGCCATGACGCCCGCCATGCCCATCAACGCGAAATTCTTTTCGGACAACGGCGTCGACAACTCGAAGAAATTCAGCGTATGCGAGAAGACAAAACCCGCTATACAGCCCAGATAAAGGCTTGGCGCAAAGATACCGCCGCATCCGCCGCCGCTGTTCGTCGCGCTCGAAGCAAATACTTTCGTCAGAAGTATCAAGGCGAGAAATACGATTATCGCCCAATAATTATCATTAATAAAGTTAAACGGACTTTGATTCATAAGATGTGCAAACCGTCCTTCGAGCAGCGAGCCGATCGTGTCGTATCCCTCGCCGTAAAGCGGAGGAAAAAGGAAAATCAACAAACTGAGTATCACCGAGCCTGTAAGGAATTTCTGCCAGTAATGTTTGATTTTGCGATAAAGAGCCTCGACTTTTATCATCGCCCGCGTAAAATACAGCGAGACAAGACCGCAGAAAATACCGAGAAAAAGCACGTAGGGGATACGTGAAATATGAAAAACCTCCGTTTGCGAGAAGCTGAACATCGCCTCCGTGCCGTTGAAGATGTACGACATCGTGGCGGCCGTTACCGACGAGATAAGCAGCGGCAGCACGGACGTCATTGTCAGGTCGAGCATCAGCACTTCGATGACGAAGACAAGCCCCGCAATAGGCGCTTTGAAGATGCCCGCAATAGCGCCCGCCGCGCCGCATCCGACGAGCAGCATCAGCGTTTTTTGTTCGAGCCTGAAGGCGCGTCCCAGATTAGAGCCAATCGCAGCGCCGGTCAGCACGATAGGCGCCTCGGCTCCGACAGACCCGCCAAAGCCGATGGTAACGGAACTCGCTGCCAGCGACGACCAGATATTATGAGGCTTGATGCGGCTTTTACGCTGCGAAATGGCGAAAAGTATCTTCGTTACGCCATGGCTTATATCGTCGCGCACAACGTACTTGACGAACAGACCGGCTAAAAGTATGCCTATTGCCGGATAAATAAGCAGCCAGTAGTTTGCGCCTTCCTGCAAGTTTGAAGTCAGCAGACTTTGAATGAGATGTATCGTATTCTTCAGTATTATGGCAGCCAAAGCCGAACATAATCCGACAAAAAAACTTATTATCAGTACAAATGTCTGCTCTTTGATGTGCTTTTCACGCCACATCAGAAACCTGTAAAACCATCCGCCATTCCTTTCCGCAATATCCATTTAAACTCCTTTCCCTGTAAAAACTATTTTTATCGTATAAAGCAGAATAGCGCTGTCCATTATCAGCGACATGTTCTCGTAATAAAGAATATCATAGTCGAGCCTCTCGATCATCTTGTCGACCGTTTCGGCATATCCGTAATTAACCATTCCCAAAGACGTTATGCCGGGGCGGACATTGTGGAGCAGATAGTAATACGGAGCTTTCTGTACTATCCGTTCTATATAATAGCGCTGTTCGGGACGCGGCCCTACGAGCGACATGTCGCCTCGAAGCACGTTCCAGAACTGCGGTATCTCGTCGAGCCGGTATTTGCGAAGGAATCTGCCGAAAGGCGTGACGCGCTTGTCGTCGCGAGTTGTCAGCAGCGGCCCGTTTCCGTCAGCGTCGGCGTACATGGTGCGAAATTTATATATCACAAAAGGCTGTCCTCTGTATCCGATGCGCTCCTGTTTGAAGAAAACAGGGCCGTCCGAACTCATTTTTACTCTTGCCGAAATATAGGCGTACAAAGGCGAAAACAGTATTAACACAATTATGGAGACAACTTTGTCGATAATCCATTTTATGTTCTTTTCGGCTTCGGAGAAGTTGTTTTCGGCAACGTCGATGACCGGAAGGCTGTGGATTGTATTTACTTTGGCTTTCGACAGCAGGTTGTTCTTGTCGACCATCACCTTGACCGGAAGCCGGTACTGATAAAGGTTGTAAAGCAATTTTACGACGTCTTCGCTATCGACGGCTACTACGATCTCGTCTACCTTGTTCTTTTTCAATATTTCTCCCATATCGGCTATCGTTCCCAATATTTCCGCCGATTCTATCGCCTTCGTTTTGCTTTCGTTGGCTTTATCCGCTCCGTCCGCTTCGTCCGCTTTGACGAAACCGACCACGTGATAGCGCATCGCCGTCAGGTTATTCCGCATTTTCGCGGCGTTGCCGCCTGTTCCTATAATCAGCGAGTTTTCGTACCATTCGCCACGCCGGATTTTTCTCAAGGCATGGTTTGTGATTACGGCGCGACCGGTGTAAGTGAGCAGAAATTGTATTCCGTAAAGCGAAAAGAACAGTTCATAGTATATTTGAAATGATTTCGGCAGGTCATTGAGTACGACGGTGAAAAATATCAGGACAGCGCCGATTGTGACGGAACTGAAAGTCGAAAACAGTTCGTTGACGCGCGATTTGCCCGCCGGTTTGTTGTAATATCCCGAAAAAAAGTACATTATCAACCAGAATATCGGTATCAGTATCTGAATAAATATTACTTTGTCCGACAAAAGGAAATCCGAAAGCTCGCCAAAGTTGTATTTAGCTACTTCGTAGAAGCGAAGAAGGTTGAACAGCAACCATGTTACGGCTGCCGCGACGAAATCCGTCAATATGTACTTTATGGTTTGAATCCTTTTATTCATCGCTATTTCCGAATAATTTGTACAGAGTTGTCCGCGCCGAGCCGGATTATACTCGAAGGCTTGCTTTTGGTGCGGTCGCCTTGACGGTATTTTACGACGTAATCGACGCCCTGCTTGATGCCGTCCGATATTTCGCGGAAACAGGCAGGCGAAGGCGCGCCGCTAACGTTTGCCGACGTCGAGACCAAAGGTTTGCGGAACCGTTCGCAAAGTGTTTTCGAGAAAGGCTCGCCGGTGATTCTTATGCCGATGCTGCCGTCGTCGCCCGGCAAACTCTTGGCGAGGTTTCGGGCGCCGGAATAGATTATCGTCAGGGGCTTGTCGGTCAATTCCGTCAAGTCCCATGCCATATCCGGTATTTCGGCGATGTATGCGCCAAGTTTTGCCATCGAGTCTATCAGGACGAGCATCGCTTTACTGTCCACCCTTTGCTTGAGCGCAAAGACGCGCCTGACGGCTTCTTCGTCAGTCGCATCGCACCCTATTCCCCAGACAGTATCAGTGGGATACAGGATAATTCCGCCGTTCTTCAATACCTTGCAGGCATTCCTAATATCTTCCGTATAATTTTCCATTGCAGCGACAAAGATAATGCAAGTTGAGTGCATTACAAAAAATGCTTGGCTTTTTTTGCATGATTGGCGAATTTATTACTACTTTTGGCGGCAATAAAACTAAACGGCAATCATCATGGCTGAAAACATTTTTATACCGGAAAATGCGTCGAGGGAAGAGCTTTACAGGTCAATCCTTCCGCAAATCAAGGCGTTGCTCGAAAACGAATCGGATTTGATAGCAAATATGGCTAATACGGCTGCCGTGCTGAAGCAGGCGTTCGGTTTCTTTTGGGTCGGTTTTTATCTTGTTAAGGGCGACGTCCTTGTTCTGGCTCCGTTTCAGGGGCCTCTCGCCTGTACGCGGATATATTACGGCAGAGGGGTCTGCGGCACAGCGTGGAAAGAGCGAAAAACGATTATAGTCCCCGACGTGGAACAGTTTCCGGGGCACATAGCTTGCAGTTCCGCCTCAAAATCGGAAATCGTAATTCCGCTGTTCGACGGCGAAAACGTAATCGGCGTCCTCGACATCGACAGCGACAAGCCGGATGATTTCGACCTGACGGACGAACAGTATCTGAAATGTGTTGCGGAATTTCTTACCTATTTATCTCCATAATGTCCGTATGCTGATGCCACTAAAACGGTTACTATGGCGTCATTGACAGTATAAATCAATCGGTGCTTTGAGGTTATTCTGCGCGACCAGCAGCCTTTCAAGTCTCCTTCTAAGATTTTCGGTTTCCCTGTTCCGCTTCTCGGATGAAAAGCCAGCTCTTCCAATAATTTCCGGAGTTTTTCATAAGCGCCTTTTTCCGACTTCTTCAGCTTCACGATATCTTCCAATGCATCGTCGGAAAATTCAATGCAGTAAGTCATAATGAATCGAGAAGATTATGCAGCTCTTCAATGCTCGCAACTCCGGTTACTTTTCCCTCCTTTGCCTGTTGAAGAGAGTGTTTGATTTTTTCCGTCATTTCGGGTGTGAAATACATATCGTCGTCATTAACCGGCGTAAGCGTATAAGCCTGTTTACCGCCTCTTTTGATGACGATCTGCTTGCCGGAGTCGGCCATGTCAAAAAAGAGCTTTTGCTTTTCTTTGAATTGTTTGCTTGTAACCTGTAATACTGCCATATATTTATCATTAATTTCGGTACAAAGATAATGCTTCTTTGAGTAAGTATGCTTTTATTTTGGATTATTTTTACGTACTGTCCCGAAAAAAGCTATTTTTGCACATCCTGTAATGGGTCTTAATTATAATTATATGTGAGATGCAGCAATATTTGTTGAGTTATGAGGCGCAGAATGAGGCATTGCTCCGTAGTTTGCGCGGTATTTACGAGACTTCGTTTCCGCCCGACGAGAGACGGCGATTTGAGGATGTTGTCCGGATTGCAAGCTCCGAACAGGCTTTTCATGTTGATATTTATACGGAAAGCGGCGAAACGGTTGGCTTTATCATGTATTGGAATTTCGAAAAGTTCGTTTATGCGGAACACTTTGCCGTACTTGAGAAATATCGTGGAAACGGATATGGCAGCACGATTATCAGGTCTCTGTTGAATCGTCTTGCTCTGCCGCTTTTATTGGAAGTGGAGAAGCCCGAAGACGAAACGAGCGCCCGCCGCATCCGCTTTTACGAAAAGCTTGGGCTGAAACTGTCAGCCGTTCCTTATCGGCAACCGCCTTACAGCGCCGACAAAAATTCCGTTCCGATGTGTCTGATGAGCTATGGAGACATTGACCTGTCAAAACGATTCGACGAAGTCAGAAATGTTTTGTATGCAAAGGTCTATGGAATCAGTCAAAATGCGTCGGCAAGTAATTTTTTAGGAAACTTTCAAAATAGAAATAATGTTCCTGACAACCTCCTGTAACAGTTTAGATGATACGTGACCTGCTTTTTTAAGAATCAGTTGTTTGTCGGCCGTAAAAATTCTTGTCGGCCGAATGAATGAGAAAATAGGCAGTGAGCCTGAAATAAAATCTTTTGATGAAAGGGGTACAGCATATTTTTCGTCAGGGCATTGAGACGTAATTTGACAAAGCAAAATATCATCTCCCGGAATATCGGACAGTACCAGAGCCGGACGTTTTTTTATGGCAGTCAGGTCGGAAAAAGGGAAGGGAATCACCACGACATCTCCCTTTATAAATCTTTCCATGCTTCGTCTTCTTGAGGATTCAACCAGTCTTTTGCCAATACATGTTCACTCGCTAAATGAGTATCTGTTACGTCGGAATCAAGCAACAGGTTTTTGCTCGCAGGCGAAATCATGCGGATTAGTTTTAATTCCGCCAAGTCGTATAAAAGCTTTTGAACTTTAGGATTCATTACTTCAATGTGGATAGTTTGCATACAATTTTCATTCTAATAACGGTGCAATTTTACGACATTTCTTTATCATATCCAAATATTATCAACAAAAAACAGATAAAGATTTTTCGCAGGCAGCTTGCTTGACAACGGACATGAAAAATATTTCCGCCCTGAAATGAACAACGTGACGAAATGTTCCATACTTTTGCGGGACGAAAAAAGAAACTATGGAACAATTTCCTTCAACAAAGCCGGTCAGCGGAACGATGTTTCGCATTTTAGTGGCGCTGAGCGTCATTCATTGCATGAATGACATGTTGCAGTCGGTCATCTCGGCTACATATCCCATTCTCAAAAACGACTTGATGCTTAATTTCAAACAAATCGGCTTGATAACGCTTACTTATCAGCTGGCTGCTTCCGTATTTCAGCCTGTCGTGGGGTTTTATTTCGACAAGCGTCCTTCGGTATGGTCGTTGCCGGCCGGCATGACGTTTACGCTGGCGGGGTTGATTTCACTGGCTTTTGCCGATACGGTCGGGTGGGTCATGGCGTCGGTGTTTTCCGTCGGCATCGGCTCGTCGACGCTGCATCCCGAAGCCTCGCGTCTGACGTCGATTGCTTCGGGCGGGAAGCGCGGACTTGCACAGTCGCTTTTTCAGGTCGGCGGCAATCTTGGCGGCTCGCTGGGTCCGTTGCTTGTGGCTTTCGCGGTGACGCCTTACGGACGCGAGAACATAGCCTACTGCTCGATTCTGGCGCTGACTGCAATATTGGTAATGACGCCGGTATGCAGCTGGTACAGGCGATATTTGCAGAAGTTGAGGCAACAGTCTCTGGCGTCGACGACAGTGCGGCAATCGCCACTGTCGCCACGCATGACGGTTTTTACCATCGCGATTCTGCTGATTCTGATTTTCTCGAAATATGTATACATGGCAAGTCTGTCGAGCTATTACACGTTTTACCTGATACATAAATTCGACGTGACGGAGCAGCAGTCGCAGATATATCTGTTCGTATTTCTGATAGCGACGGCGATCGGCACGCTGGCGGGCGGCCCGGTCGGCGACCGTATCGGGCGAAAGTACGTGATATGGATTTCCATACTTGGCGCGGCTCCGTTTGCCCTGGCTATGCCTCACGCCGGTTTGTTCTGGACGGCGGTGACGAGTTTTTGTACCGGGCTGATGCTGTCGTCCGCATTTCCGGCAATCCTGCTGTATGCGCAGGAGTTGTTGCCGTATAAGCTGGGGCTTGTGTCGGGACTGTTTTTCGGTTTCGCATTCGGAGTTGCCGGAATAGCTTCCGCGATACTCGGCAGAATGGCGGATATTTACGGCATTGAAGCCATTTACAACGTATGCTCGATGATGCCGTTAATAGGTTTGGCTGCCTGGTTTTTGCCGAATCTTAAAAAGAGGATGCCTCCGAAAATTATTGATTAGTCGAAAGTTTATTCTCCATTCGGCCTTACAATCCGAATGTTGCGGACTCCGCGAATCTTGCGGATGCTTGATGCTGCATGGAGAATGTCGAGGACTTCGATTCGTCTGTCCGTAATCCGGTAAACAATCAGGTGCGCGTCGAGAATGATGTTGCGATACATGCGGCTCTTGGTGGCAAGAGGACGGCATTCGGG
>JAITPH010000245.1 GCA_031289515.1 Tannerella sp. | reverse complement strand
ATGGTGATAGATTTCTTGTCATAGTCGTCCAAATCGTTTCTCTTCTTGCCGTAGAGGTCGAAATATTCACGGCAATTGTTGAGATAGCGTTTCGACACTTCGGCATAGATATAAACCAGTTGACAGCAGGTAGCCTCGTCGAAACCCCATTCCTGTTTCAAATCTATGCTCTGCAAGTCATACGACAGTTCTTTTACCGAAGGCACAATCTGCACTTTTGATTTGTCGTGTTTGGGGTCATATTCCGTATTGTATGTTCCGTCGATAAAGCGGCGAAGGACAAGCGAAGCTTCTTCGGCGCACCGGCGTAACCGTATCTGCTCTTCTCGCGTCATAGCCGTGGGACAGGTGATAATGATGCGGTTGATACGGCGCGGATACGATATTTGTCCGTGCTTTTCGCGAAACTCGTGACTGTTTGCCTGCCGTTGCGCCTGCGAAAGTATTTCGAGGAACACAAAAGTAGAAAGCGCCTGCCGCGAAAACGAACTGCTCGATCCCACATCCATGGGTTTACGGCAAAAAGTGCCGTCGTTGTGAAACTGTGTGGTGATGCCGTCGATATGGATGTCGCTGTTTCGCTGATTCCGTTCCTCGCCCTCGAGCAGGATATACTCCCACTGTTTCTTAAATTGCTCCGAATCCCAGAGATAGCGTTTCGGACTTGAGTAGTGAGTTACCTTTTCGGCGCCATCGTTATCCGTATTTTTTGTGTTGTAGATAAGCCACGACGCTTCTTCGCCAACCCGGAGAATGCTCGACCAGGTGAACTGATTGTTGTACTGTACAATGATTTCGCCGAATATAGCTTCGCGGAATGCCAGCCGCATATCGAAAGGGTCGCAGTACGAGCGTTCGGGGTGGGTCATGTCTTGCAACTCAAGCATGCTGACTTTCGTGAAATCCGAGTCTTCGAACAGCAAGCCGCAGGTTCGCGAATTGCCGATGTCAAGCACAAGGTCAACTTTCACCTGCTCAGCGTCATTCGATTTGTCGTTAAAGAGAACCACTTCGGGCAAACCGCCTTTCATCGCAAGATAATACATTATATATATGTAGTATGCCTTATATTTCGAAAATCCCGAATCCAAAGCTGTCAACACATCCCAGTCGCCGCCGTGAAACAGCTTGAACAGATAGTCATCTACCCAACTGCATTCTTTGGTATTGACATAGTTAAACAGATTTTCCAAGTCGCTGCACATTGCAAAGGTCTTCTTGACGTCTCGCGACGAAAACCATGGATATTCCCATTTCTGATCTTCGTCGCCGCTTAATGCGCATGTATCGAACGCCAGAATAACATCATAGAACCGACTGCCTTTTTTTCCGCCGCTCACTTTTTTCGGCGACAGAAACATTCGCGCCCAGTTCGTTGCGCCGAAAGTGCTTTTCCCATCTTCGGATTTTTCGAAAAAAGGTATCGGTAACCACTTGTTTTCAATATGCTCTATGGCTGTCTTATCTCTGTAAAGCGATTTTTGGATGTTGGTTTCAAAACTGTTGATGGATAACTTTTCCTCATCGTTCTCAATTTTGTCCAAATCGTCGAGATTAATTTTTTCTTCGATGATCTTTCCCGTCTTCTCATTGATACAGCCTTCACGAACCAGACTTCCATAAGTAACCCAGACATCCTGATTGGCAAGATATTCGGCACGCTCGAGGAAATAACTTGTCTGAAACATCCGTCTATCGTACTGCTTATGATCGTAAAATCGCAACGCTCTGACAATATTATCGTTGGGATTTAACTCCATCTCTACTTTCAGGAACTGTATCCCCGAATTTGCAATTAATGTGTATTTATCTGTCATATATATAACTATTTATATTTTACCTTCATTCCTGCGCTTCCGGCTTTGCAGGTCTTGCCCCGTTTTTTTGAGTGGTCTCTGAACTCCACTGTTACTGATTCTATGTTCTTTATGTTTTGTCGTCTTCGTCGAAAAATTTGTCCTGCAACGACGATACTTTGTCTGCAATTTTGTCGTAAAAGAGTGAGCGGGCTTTCTTTTCCTTCTTATACATCTCGGTCGAACCTTTTGTAGTGGATTCAAATTTCAGCACATTGGTAATAGAAATGGATGCCGCCACTGCTTCAACATCCTGATTAGCGCCGATATATGTAAATACCCATCCTAAGGATTTCAGTTCGTCGATCAATTTTTTAATTGCTGCGCCGTTATATTCCCGCGAGGCATTTTCGTATCCGTCGGTGATAATGCTTACCAGCGCCTTATCTTCCGGTTTTACGTATTGGCGCAACGTCGTCAGCGATTGCCCAATAGCGTCATACAGAGGCGTATTGCATTTGGGATGATACATTTCATCCGTCAATTCCTTTACCGAATTTGCCTCTACTCTGTCGTACAAGGTCTTTATTCCGCTACTGTTAAAACTCACTAACGATACTATATGACGCTGTTCGGGATGTTTTATTTTCGCCTCCCCGATAGTCTGCACCGTTTCGTTAAACCCGCTAATAGCTTGAAATTTCATGCTAATCATCGAGCCACTTTCGTCTAAGATTATCAAATTGTAGATTGTTTCTTCTTCTTTTGCATCTACCAATTGTGAACCGCATTCCATGCAGTATTTCGCTGCTTCCGGATTTTCACTTCCGCATTTAATACATTTCATATTTATTATTAACTAATTACAATTTCCTTCCTGCTCTGACGGCTTCGCAGGTCTTGCCCCGTTTTTTGAGTGGTTGCTGAACTCCACTTTGTGTCTTGCTTCATTTTCATAACCATTAAATATAAATCACTTTACGTCCTTCAATCCGTCCTTCATACGCTTTGGAACCTTGCACATAAACAGT
>JAITPH010000209.1 GCA_031289515.1 Tannerella sp. | reverse complement strand
TAGAACGTTTTCGTCATTATAAGGCACGAAGCAATCCAGACATATACAGGGTGCTGGATTGCTTCGTACCTCGCAATGACGGCAAGCAGTCCTTTATTTGCAAAGCATTTGCGCGTTTTCGTCATTATAAGGAACGAAGCAATCCAGTGATATACAGGGCACTGGATTGCTTCGTTCCTCGCAATGACGGTTACTGCTTGCAATGACGGTTACTGCCACGATGACGGATACTACCACAAAGACAGTTACTGCCACAATGACGGTTACTGCTTGCAATGACGAAAATACCTGCTTTTTGGTCAGACAGGGGAAAGCGCCATGCCGTGACTTGTTTTTTCATCCGTCTTTCAAAACGTCGTCTTTTCGTTTAGGCTCGGCAGGTTCGGGGCGAGCGTTGGGGTCGAAGGGATTAAAATAATAAATGTTTTTATCGTCCAGATATTCGAGGAAAAACGGTAGTTTCTGCATGAATAAAGAACATTCCTTTGATAGCGCAGGCGTCCATCCCGATTCGGCTACCGCTACGAGGCGCGGGAAAGCCATGTAATCCAACCGTTTACCGTCGGCAATGCGCTCCGTCCACATCGACATCTGCAATCCCATTATCCTGTCTTCATAAGAATATATCAGATTATCAACAGTTTCCGGAAAACGATATATGTCTTCAACAGTATTATATCCGTTCCAGAAACGACCTGTCTTATGGCTGCCGAACTGCACAAAATCGCCATAAAACGGACGGCGCGGCGTCATTATCACCCTGAAACCCTGCTCCAAAGCCTTGAGCAATTGATATTTCCGGTCGTGACGCCACCACATCACGACAGCTTTTGAAGGCGACACGCCCGCATCGACAATCTCGTCCCAACCAATAACCGTTTTACCCTTCGACGCGACAATATCGGCTATGCGACGGACAAAATAATGCTCCAACCCTGTCTCGTCCTTCAGATTCTTGTCTTTTATAAATTGCTGAATATCAGGGTCTGTAAACCATTCCTGATTGCCGTAATGCACCTCGTCGCCGCCTATGTGAATGTAAGGCGCGGGAAACAGGGATACTATCTCGTCAAGAACGTTGCCGATGAATTGATAAGTCGCTTCCTTGCAGGGATGGAAGGTAAAATGCGCCCACCGTCCTTCGCCTCCGCCGGAGATTTCGGGATAAGCGCGACAAACAGCCGTAGCATGTCCGGGCATATCAATTTCGGGGATTATAATTATATGACGTTCAGCCGCATAAGCCACGATCTCCTTAATATCTTCCTGCGTATAAAACGCGGCGGGAGCGTCGGGGTCGCTATAATTTCCTATTGCCCCGACGGTTGTGAGCTTGGGATATCGCTTGATTTCGATACGCCAGCCCGGCTCGTCGGTCAGATGCCAATGAAAAACATTCATTTTGAGCGACGACATGACGTCAAGATATTGTTTCACCTTTTCTTTTCCGAAAAAATGCCTGCTCTCGTCAAGCATGAAACCGCGCCATTCGTAACGCGGACTGTCATTAATCCTGCAAACAGGTATCTTCCCGCCATAAAAGCGCGCCAACTGCAAAAACGTCGCCTTCGCATAAAACAGTCCGCTCGCAGTAGAAGCCGTCATAACGACGCTATCCGCCGATATATCAAGCGTATACGCATCATTTTTCAAGCTCGCATCAGCCCTCAGCGCCAATATGACCCGATTGTTTTTGTCGCCACTTTTCATCGACTTGAAACCGTCGGTCAAATCGCGGGCAAGCGACTTTGCATAATCCGCGTTGCCGACGAAGACGGTATTCCCGCCTGCGACAAAAAATCCTCTGCCGGAGGTGACTTTCGCAGGCGTTGGAAACAGATTTATTTGCGAGCATAATGTATTAGGATACAGGGCAATAAGTAATAATGTCAAAAATATTTTCTTCATAATAATTTTAATTGTTTGTGCAAAGTTATGAAAATTATGCAATATATAAAAGTTTTTCGTATATTTGTCCCATTGATTCGGGCGTAAGAAAAATGCCGGAACGGACAGTAACAACGAAAAAAAATTAAACTATGGAATGGTTAAACTCTTTAGAGCCAATGCTTAAAACCTATTGGGTTATAGCAGGAATAGCATCGCTAATCTTTGTTATTCAGATGAGTATGACCTTTATCGGAATGGATTCGTCGGACGGAACAGGCGCTGATTTCGACGGTCACACGGATGTAGCCGGACCTTTTCAGCTTTTCTCGCTGCGCAATCTAATCAATTTCTTTCTCGGTTTCGGTTGGGGCGGCGTGTGCTTCTACAACACGTTCGATTCGCATGTATGGATAGCCGTTTTTGCCGTATTGACAGGCGTTATCTTCGTTTTGCTGTTCTTTTTTCTGATCAAAATGCTCCTGAAACTCAACAGGAACAACACTTTCAAAATCGAAGATACCCTGCAGAAAACAGCCGACGTCTATCTTGTCATACCGGCTGCGAAATCCGGCAAAGGCAAGATTCAAATCAGCGTAAAGGGCGCAGTTCACGAAATCGACGCCATTACGGCAGACGAAAAAATCGCTACCGGAATGATGGCGCGTGTAATCGAAATTATTGACAATCAAACTGTTTTAGTAACTAAAATATAAATATCATGAATCCTATTTATTTAATTGCAATAGCTGTCGTAGTCGGTTTTATACTGATTATGTCGCTGATTTCGCGTTATAAACGCTGTCCTTCGGACAAAATTCTGGTCGTTTACGGCAACACCGGCGGCTCGTCCGCCAAATGTATTCACGGCGGCGGCTCTTTTATATGGCCTGTCATTCAGGACTATGCTTTTTTGAGTCTTACGCCGATTTCGATTGACGCCAACCTGACAAACGCCCTGAGCCGTCAGAACATCCGCGTTGATGTGCCGTGCCGTTTTACGGTGGGTATTTCGACCGACGCCGATAGCATGAACAATGCCGCAGAACGCTTGCTGGGCCAGACGTCCGACCAGATTCAGGAACTCGCCCGCGACATACTTTTCGGGCAGTTGCGTCTGGTCATCGCCACCATGTCGATTGAGGAAATAAACTCCGACCGCGACAAATTTCTGGAAAATATTTCGTCAAATGTTGAGGTAGAACTCAAGAAAATCGGATTGAAACTGATCAACGTCAACGTGACCGACATCAAGGATGAATCGGGCTACATCGAAGCGTTGGGAAAAGAAGCGGCTGCAAAAGCCATCAACGAGGCTAAAGTAAGCGTGGCGGAACAGGACAAGATAGGCGCGATCGGCAAGGCGGAGGCAGACCGCGACACCCGCATCAAGACGTCGCAGGCAAATGCCATCGCGGTGAAAGGTGAAAATCAAGCCAAAATCGAAATTGCCAATTCGGATGCTTTGCGCCGCGAAAAAGAGGCTGAAGCAATGAAGATTGCCACCACCGCCGAGAAAGTGCAGCAGGCAAAAGCCTTGCAGGAAGCTTACGTCGCCGAGCAGTTAGCCGAATCTGCGCGTGCCGAACGCGAAAGAGCTACTCAACAGGCAAATATCATCGTTCAGGAAGAGATTGAAAAACAACGCCGTATCATAGAGGCGCAAGCCGAAGCCGAGAAAATCCGCGAGAACGCAAAAGGTCAGGCAGACGCTATTTTTGCAAAGATGGACGCCGAGGCAAAGGGATTGTTCGAAATCCTTACCAAGCAAGCCGAAGGATACGAGAAAATGGTCAAGGCAGCAGGCGGCGACGCTAAAAGCGCTTATCAGTTGCTGTTGATAGAAAAACTGCCCGAACTCGTCAAGACGCAGGTGGATGCTATCAAGAACATCAAGATTGACAAAATCACCGTCTGGGACGGCAACAACGGCAAAGAGGGCGTCACTTCGACTGCCAATTTTCTCGCCGGATTGATGAAGTCAGTCCCGCCTCTCAACGACCTGTTCAATCAGGCAGGCATGACTTTACCCGAATATTTGGGCAAAAACAGCGCCGATAAAACGCCGGAAAAGGCCGAGACAAATTAAAAATTTGCAGAAAACGAGCTGTTTTGATTGCATTCTCAAGAATATGATTACCTTTGCCGAAAAAAATTATATAAATATGGTGAAGAAAAATCGTTTATTGATTGTATCAATCGTAATTCTGTCGTCTTCGTTTGTAAATGCGCAAACGACATTGAAAGAAAGGCTTGAAAAGCATGTATATACCCTCGCCGACGATTCGCTCAAGGGGCGTAAAGCCGGCTCTTCCGACGGAAAGCGTGCGGCGGCGTATA
>JAITPH010000195.1 GCA_031289515.1 Tannerella sp. | reverse complement strand
CATACGCTAACTACATGGCGTTTGCCATATCTTGCGGCGCGGTGATCAAGACTATTCCGTCGTCGATAGATAACGGATTTTCATTGCCTTCGTTCGATGAGTTTGAAGACTTGATAACGCCAAGGACGAAGGCTGTGATGATATGCAATCCGAACAATCCGACCGGTTATCTGTATACTCAAGACGAGATGAACAGGCTGCGCGACCTTGTGAAGAAGTACGACCTGTTTTTGTTTTCCGACGAGGTCTATCGCGAGTTCTGCTACACCGGCGCGCCGTATATCTCGGCATTTCATCTTGAAGACATAGAGCAGAACGTCGTTCTTGTAGATTCGGTATCGAAACGGTACAGTGAATGCGGCATTCGCGTCGGCGCGCTTATCACGAAAAACAAGCAGGTGCGCGAAAACGTGATGAAATGGTGTCAGGCGCGATTAAGTCCTCCTCTGATCGGGCAGATTATCGCCGAAGCGTCGCTTGACACTCCGGACGACTATATGCTGTCGGTGTACAACGAATATCTGCAACGGCGCAATTTCCTCGTAGACGGTTTGAATCGCATATCGGGATGTTATTCGCCGATACCGATGGGAGCGTTCTATACGGTTGCAAAGTTGCCGGTCGACGACGCCGACAAGTTTTGCGCATGGTGCTTGAGCGATTTTTCTTACGAAGGACAGACGATCATGATGGCTCCCGCTTCCGGGTTTTATACGACGCCCGGATACGGAAAAAAGGAAGTTCGACTTGCATACGTCCTTAATAAAGAAGACCTTGCAGTTGCATTGACTATTTTGAAGAAAGCGTTGGAAGAATATACTAAGTAATGAATTTCGAACTGTTTCTTGCAAGGAGGATACATTTTTCCAAAGACGGAGGCGACAACAAACGTGTGACGCCTCCGGTAATTCGTGTCGCAATGGCAGGAATAGCTGTCGGATTGGCAGTTATGATTATGTCGGTAGCGATAGTCGTCGGATTCAAGAAAGAGGTTCGGAATAAAGTCATCGGTTTCGGCTCGCATATCCAGCTGACAAATTTCGACAATAATATTTCATACGAATCGACTCCGATTGCGGTTGGCGATTCGCTTCGCGAAATGCTCGCAAATGTCGTCGGAGTGCGTCATGTTGAAGCATTTGCCACAAAACCCGGCATAATCAAGACCGAAACGGATTTTCAGGGGATAGTACTGAGAGGCATGGACGTGGATTTCGATACGACTTTTTTCAAAACGCATCTCGTAGAAGGGCAAATGATAAATATCGATTCCGTGAATATGTCCAATCAGACACTCATATCACGCAATATTGCAAAGATGTTGCGACTCGGTTGCGGCGATTCATTTCTCGCTTATTTCGTGGACGACGAGTCTGCTCGCGCGCGAAAATTCTATATATCAGGTATTTATGATACCGGATTCTCGGATTATGACAAACTGTTTGTTATCTGCGACATAAAACAGATACTCCGCATCAACGGCTGGGCGAATGACATGGCAAGCGGGGTAGGGATCTTTATCGACGATTACGACAACATTGACCGGCTGACCGAAGTCCTGTATTTCTCGCTCATAGACAAGAAAGACCGGCTTGGAAACACATATTACGTTCGTTCGATAAAAGAGCTTAATCCGATGATTTTCAGCTGGCTTGGAGTGCTCGATTCGAATGTCGTTATCATACTGATATTGATGATTCTGGTTTCGGGTTTCACGATGATTTCGGGACTTCTCATTATCATCCTCGAACGCACGAATATGATTGGGATACTCAAAGCGCTTGGCGAAAATAATTACAGCATCAGAAAAGTATTCCTTTACGTTTCGTTTTTTCTCATCGCCAAAGGAATGGTTTGGGGCAATTTGATAGGCATATCGCTTTGCCTGTTGCAGTCGCATTTTCACTGGCTGAAACTGGACCCCGAAACGTATTATATTGATTCCGTGCCGATTGACATTGGCTGGGTTTCGCTGGCGATTATAAATGTCGGCACGCTTGCCGTTTCGATGTTGATGATGCTTGCGCCATCGTACCTGATAACCAAGATTGAGCCGATAAAATCAATAAGGTTTGAATAAAAATGTTTTATTATGATAGAACGGATATACATACTTGAAAGCGTTGACCCGCTAACGTTTTACGGCGTCAATAATTCGCATTTGCAACTGATAAAGAATCTTTTCCCGAAGTTGCGGATAGTAGCGCGCGGCAACGTGATGAAGGTGATAGGCGAAGCCGACGAATCGGAAGATTTTCTGAAGAAGATTCGGGAGATAGAAAAATATTGCGAATCGTTTAATTCGCTTACGGAAGAGATAATTTTAGGCATAGTCAAGGGCGAAAAAATAGAGCTTGAGAATCAGACAAACCTGATAATCTAT
The DNA here is from genome assembly GCA_031289515.1 of Tannerella sp. Lineage (GTDB taxonomy): Bacteria > Bacteroidota > Bacteroidia > Bacteroidales > Tannerellaceae > Tannerella. The sequence continues at coordinate 1,379 of JAITPH010000195.1, read as the reverse complement.
GGAATGAACGGCAAAGCGATAGTATCCCGCTCGGAAAACCAGCAGAAACTTGTCCGCAGTTTCGACGAAAACGATTTGGTGTTTGCCGTCGGACCTGCCGGTTCGGGCAAGACTTATGTTGCTATTGCGCTTGCCGTCAGGGCTTTAAAAAACAAGCAGGCGAGGCGGTTAATTCTCAGTCGTCCGGCGGTCGAAGCAGGCGAGAAGCTGGGATTCCTGCCCGGCGAGATGAAAGACAAGCTCGATCCGTATCTGCAACCTCTGTACGACGCGCTTCAGGAAATGATACCGTCGTCGAAGTTGAAGGAGTACATGGAAACAAATATCATTCAGATAGCTCCGCTTGCATACATGCGCGGTCGGACGCTTAACGACGCTATCATTATCCTCGACGAAGCGCAAAATACGACGATGAATCAGATAAAAATGTTCCTTACGCGCCTCGGCACAAACGCCAAGATGATAGTAACCGGCGACGTTACGCAGATAGATTTGCCGCCGACCGTTAATTCCGGCTTGCTGCACGCCATGGAAATACTCGAACATGTGCCCGGCATCGGTCGCGTGATGTTCGAGAAAAAGGACATCGTCCGCCACAAACTCGTACAGCGGATTGTCGAGGCTTACGAAAAGAGAACTCAAAACAGACAGAATTTAAACACTGATAAATAATAAACCATTAACTGTTAAAAAAATATGAAAGCATTAATTAGAACCGACTTCAGTTTTCCGGGTCAAAAAGACGTTTATCACGGAAAAGTACGCGATGTGTATAAAATTAACGACGACAGGCTCGTCATGGTGGCTACCGACCGTATTTCGGCATTCGACGTGGTTTTGCCCGAAGGCATACCTTGTAAAGGGCAGATGTTGAATCAGATAGCGGCAAAATTTCTTGACGCCACGAAAGATATTTGTCCGAATTGGAAGCTGGCTACGCCGGATCCTATGGTTACTGTAGGAGTGCGTTGCGAAGGATTTCCTGTCGAGATGATTGTACGCGGCTATCTTTGCGGCAGCGCTTGGCGCTCGTACAAAAACGGCGCGCGCGAGATTTGCGGCGTAAAAATACCGGACGGCATGCGCGAGAACGAAAAATTTCCAACGCCTATCGTCACGCCGACAACGAAGGCCGAACAGGGAGCGCACGACGAAGATATTTCAAAGGAAGACATAATAGCCAAAGGACTTGTGTCGCCCGAAGATTACGCTGTTCTTGAGCAATATACGCTTGCCTTGTTCAATCGCGGCACGGAGATAGCTGCCGAAAGGGGGCTTATACTTGTCGATACAAAATACGAGTTCGGCAAACACGATGGCGTGATCTATCTGATGGACGAGATTCATACTCCCGATTCGTCGCGTTATTTCTATGCCGA
>JAITPH010000069.1 GCA_031289515.1 Tannerella sp. | reverse complement strand
CCGATATAAAACTGTACCCCAACCCGTTTGCAAGCGAACTGCACCTAACGGACGCCGAAGGCTGCACCGTACACGTGGTCTCCACTACGCTGCGCTCCGGTCGACATGACGGACACGTGACCGTGTAATCTTCGTCGCTTGCGTCATTGCGAGGAACGAAGCAATCCAGAAATACAGAGAGCTGGATTGCTTCGTTCCTGCCAATGACGGATTTTGTATAATTCACTAAAAATAAGCCAAATAACAAAATATGCCGAAACTGTTTTTAGCATCAGTCATTATCCCTTGTATAAAATTTTTATAAGGTCTCGCATGACGGATACCGCCCTGCAATGACGGTCACCGCCTTCCGTCATGTCGACCGAAGCGAAGCGTAGTGGAGACATCTGTCATCCTATAACACCGGCTTTATGCTTAAACAGATGTCTCCACTGCGCTCCTTTGTCGTTTCGGTCGACATGACGGAGGGCGGTGACCGTACGCAGGCTTGCGAGACGACCTACATTGACGTAGTCTCGCCGGGAATCGAACCCGAATCTAAAGTTTAGGAAACTTCCATTCTATCCATTGAACTACGAGACCTCGCAAATGGCGTGCCATGACTTCTCTAAAAAAAAAGCCGCCTATGACACATGGCGACTAATTCCGATTTTTTCGTTGCGGAGGCAAGACTCGAACTTACGACCTTTGGGTTATGAGCCCAACGAGCTACCACTGCTCCACTCCGCGATTTCGTTTTTTGGGACTGCAAAGATACGTACTATTCTATGAAAAACAAATTTTTTTCGAACTTTTTTTCAAAATACTTGCTGAATAGATTTTTTTATGAGTACATTTGCGCACAAATTTATCGAAAATGTGCATTATTTTATGTCGGAAACAACATCGAAAACCAGACAACTACTGATAGATGCGGCGAGGAAAGTCTTTGCTCGCAAGGGTATTGCACGCACTACAATGAACGATATTGCAGCGGCGTCGCAGAAGGGCAGGCGTACATTATATACATACTTCAAGAACAAGCAAGAAATATCGAACATTGTGATAGAAAACGAAATGGAGCGATTACGCGAGATGCTTGAAGAGGTAGAAAAGACGGATTTGCCCGCAGATGATAAACTTATTACCTTCATTTACACCAGATTGGACGCATTCAAGGCGACGGTCGCGAGAAACGGTTCGCTGCGTGCAAACTTCTTTCACGACAGCTGGAACGTGGCAAAAGCGCGCAAAGGGTACAATAATCAGGAAATATCGCTTATAAAGAAGATATTGAACAGTGGCATAAAAGAAGGTATTTTCAGCATACCGGACACTGAAACCGTCTCGTTAGTAATTCATTATGCACTGAAAGGCATAGAAGTACCGTATATCAGAGGTTTGCTCGGCGACACTGCGGATGCGGTATTACAGCACAAAAACAATGTTATAAACTTAATTTTCAACGGAATAAAAACAAAAAAATAATGTACATTAACGCAACAGGATTTTATATCCCCGAAGAAAGAGTCCCCAACGAATACTACACGAAAAAGACGGGACTGACAGACGAGTGGATTACTCAACGCACAGGCATTGTAACGCGTTCACGTGCAAGAGCCGACGAAAATATAAATACGATGAGCGTAGATGCGGTCAGGAACACATTACCGACGCTCAAGTATGACGTCAAGGATGTAGATTTGATTATTTCATCAACATATTCGCCGTTTGATACTGTCGGAACAGCAGCGCACGTGGTGCAAAACGAGTTTGGAATAGAAGGAGCGAAAGCCTTCACGATGTCGTCGGCATGTTCGTCGTTCATGAACGCCATAGAAGTTACGGAAGGATACTTTGCATCCGGCAAAGCGCGTAAGGCGTTGATTATCGGAGGCGACAAGAACACTGCATACAACAATGAAGACGACCCCAAATCAGGGCATTTGTGGGGAGACGCCGCAGTCGCGTTTTTCATTTCGAAAGACCGGCAAAGCGACGACGATCACGAGATTTTGGAAGTATTTACCGAAGCTCTCGGATGTCTCGGAAAAGGACCGGAAGGCATACAGCTGCGTCCGCGCGACGGCGGAATAATGATGCCCGAAGGCAAGGACGTTTTCGTGCAGGCATGTACGTATATGCCCAGAAACGCTCAGATTTTACTTGAGAAACACGGATATACGTTCGATGACCTGTCATATTTCGTCGGACATCAGGCAAACATGCGCATCCTGCGAAATATTGCAAACAACGCAAATCTGCCCGACGAAAAGATACTGAGCAATATAGGCGAATTAGGCAACACCGGCTCAGCAAGTTGCGCTCTCGTATTTGCGCAAAACAGGGACAGATTTAAAAAGAATGATTTGGTCTGTATAAGCGTATTCGGCGGCGGTTATTCTGCCGGAGCATGCCTTATAAGAATTTGATAAACAATAATTTACACTAAAAAAAGAAAATAAAATGAAACTATTGGAAGGAAAAACGGCCCTTGTAACAGGCGCCGCTCGCGGAATAGGAAAAGCTATCGCATTGAAATTCGCTTCGGAAGGAGCAAACATCGCCTTCACCGACTTGGCGATTGACGAAAACGGACAGGCGACCGAAACGGAAATCGCAGCTTATGGCGTGAAAGTCAAAGGTTACGCCTCGAATGCAGCCATTTTTGAAGATTCGCACAAGGTTGTCGAAGAAATAGTAAAAGATTTCGGAAGCATTGATATTCTGGTAAATAACGCCGGTATCACGCGCGACGGCTTGATGATGAGGATGAGCGAGCTGCAATGGGACATGGTCATAAACATCAACCTCAAATCGGCGTTCAACTTCATTCATGCGATAACGCCTGTAATGATGAAGCAAAAGCGCGGCAGCATAATCAACATGGCGTCGGTAGTAGGCGTGTCGGGCAATGCAAGTCAGGCAAACTATTCAGCCTCGAAAGCCGGTATGATAGGTCTGGCAAAGTCTATCGCCAAGGAATTAGGCTCGCGCAACATACGCGCCAATGCTATCGCTCCCGGCTTTATCATCACCGACATGACAGCCGCTCTGCCCGAAAAAGTGCGTGAAGAATGGGAGAAACAGATACCTTTGCGTCGCGGAGGCGTACCGGAAGACGTGGCTAATGTGGCGCTATTCCTCGCATCCGACCTCTCTTCTTACGTAACCGGACAGGTAATTCACTGTTGCGGCGGGATGAACACCTAAAACGAAGGCTTCATAATGAACGTAATTTATGAGGACAATCACATCATTGCCGTAAACAAGGATTGCCACGAAATAGTACAGGGCGACAAGACAGGCGATGCACCGCTTTCGGAAAAACTGAAAGAATATCTCAAAGAAAAATATTCAAAACCGGGGAATGTTTTTATAGGAGTGGCGCATCGCCTGGACCGTCCTGTGACAGGCATTGTCATCTTTGCTAAGACAAGCAAGGCGCTTGTCCGCCTGAACGAGATGTTTCGCAGCGGCGACGTGGGAAAAACCTATTGGGCTATCGTGAAAAAGCGTCCGCCTCAACCGGAAGGCGAGCTTACGCACTGGATTGTGAGGAACGAAAAGCAGAACAAAAGTTATGCCTACGACAGCGAGAAGCCCGATTCAAAGAAGGCAATCCTGCATTATCGCCTCATTGCCGAATCGGAGAAGTATTTTCTGCTTGAGATTGAGATTCTGACCGGGCGGCATCATCAGATTCGCTGCCAGCTTGCCAAAATAGGCTGCCCGGTAAAAGGCGATCTGAAATACGGAGCGGAGCGGTCGAATCCCGACGGCGGCATAAGTCTGCACGCACGCAAGGCACGATTCATCCACCCGGTATCGAAACAGGAAACAGAAATAATAGCCGATGCGCCCGCCGACAATTTATGGAAAGCGCTTATGGAAAGCATTTCGGGCGACGCCTAACTCTGTGAAATCTTTTGCAGAAACAAATCGAGGTTATCGTCGCTGTTATTGCCCAATCCGAATTTCTTCTTCAGCCGGTAGCGCAGCATGTGAACAGACGATTGCTCGATATTGAAACACTCGGCAACATCGCTGATATCCATGCCGATAGCAAAACAGATGCAATATTTCAGATAAGAAATAGAAAGATTGTCCACGCTTTTTTCGTTGAGAGCGTCCAGATACGATTTATTCAGGCGTTCCAATTTTTCGATATAGCCGCCTTTGTCCGGTAGCTGTTTATTTATCAAACGTTTGAGGTCTTCGACCAGAATGTTGTATGTGTAAAGGTCGTTTTTTCCGTCCCTGTCGTTCAGCAACTCGTATGCTTCGAGCTTCTGGCGGTACAGTTCCACCTGTTTATCCAAATCTTCCTTGTCGCGGTACAACTGTTCCAAATCCATGTCCTTACCGATGAGTTCCATCTCTTTCAGGTGAAAATCGGACAGCACTTCATATTTTTCAAGTTGCACCTTTATAGCCTTTTCCTCTTTCAGTTTGAGTTTCAGCTTGGTTTCTTCCTTTTCGACGTCGATGAGGGCAATCTGACCGTTAATACTTCGTTTTTTCGATCTCACAAAAAGATAAAAAAACAGCGTGACGAGGCATAAAAGCAGGCAAATAACGAATATCATCCGGTAGCGTCTTTCCTGAAAAAACTTTTCTGCAATCAGGCTTTTGAGTTCATTGTCCAGCGTATCGAACTCATACTGCAATTCCAGTTCGTTCACCTCGTTTGCCCTTATTTTTTCATCTGCTTTTGTCCACAAGTCGTTATATTCGATAACTTTTTTGTAATCGCCTTTCTCGCTGTATATTTCCCGCATCAGTTCGACGTTTGCCTTCACTCCCGAATAATAATTGTTGCCATAACCGGCTTTGAGGTAATTCGAGCTTTTAATAGCCATCACTTCGGCCGAATCTATCATGTTTCGCTTGAAGAAAGTCCGGGCTTTTGTATGATACAGACGCGCGACGCCGATAGAATCGGTAGTTTCGGATTTTGCCTGAGCTATCGACAAAAGGCTGTCGATGAGCGCAAAGTCGGGATTCGCCTTTTTGCTCAACGCATCCGCTATTACGACGTACAAATCGACAAGCGTGTAATAATAGTGGTAATGCGACAGGTCTTTTTCGCAGACTGCAAGGCATTTCCTCTTGTAACCGATAACGCTGTCGAGAAACGATTCGTCGCCGGAATTTCTGTAATACGCCTCATTCAGTCCCGCTTTAATATCCATCAGCGAAAAGAGGTACAGCGAAGAAGAATAGCTTTTTCCCAATTCATTCATCGCGTCGATATTCTTCTGCAAATAAGCGGTATCGTTCCTTTGAATCCCGTAGATGGAGAGATTGTGCAGCATTATCGCCACTTCGTCCTGCTGCCCGCTCTTTTCGGATTTCAGGTAATATTCAAACGCTTTCCGGTAGTTCCTGACCGCTTCGGGACTTTGATCGGGAAAGAATTTCTGAATATACTGGGCTTTCACCCTGTAATACGAGACAAGGCGTTGATAATCGTCGATTTGATTGACGAAAAGCCCGGCAGAATCAAGGTATAACAACGTCTTTTCCCTATTCCACAAGCCTAAATACAAACTCGCTATCGCATTATAGCAGAAAAACTCGCCGACAGCGTCGGAATGATGCTTTGCCTGCGATAGCAGACTGTTATACAACGGCTCCAATACACGAAAATAACCCGGATACAACGAAATATTGCCGTAACAGGAAATCGTGGCAATCTTGTCCGAATACGGAATGTCCGGATTTTGCACAATATCATACAATGAATCCGCTTTCGATTCGTTGTATGATGTTGTCGAAACAGATTTATCCGCATAAACGAGAGGCGTAACGAACAGGAACAACACAACTATAACAGGTTTTATCCTCATCAGAAACAATTCTTTAAAACACGAGCGCAAAGGTAAAAAAAAATTGTATATTTGAAGCCGTTTTTATGGCATAATTTTTAATAAGATATTATCAATGAAGATTATTCATACAGCCGACTGGCATCTTGGACAGACATTTTACGAGTTTAGCCGCAAACGCGAGCATCTCCGTTTTCTCGACCGGCTCAAGTCGACGGTCAAAGAGCGCGGCATCGACGTCTTGCTCATTGCCGGCGACGTATTCGACAGCGCAAATCCTTCCGCCGAATCGCAGTCGATATACTATTCTTTCCTGCGGGATATAACTTACGAGAATCCTGATTTGCAAATTATTATAATTGCAGGCAATCACGATTCGGCATTGCGCCTCGAAGCCCCCAATCCGTTGCTCGAATGTATGAACATCACCGTCAGAGGCGTCGTAAAAAGGGATGAAAACGGAGATATAGACTACCGAAACCTCATTATTCCGCTCACCGGCGGCGGATATTGCATCGCGACGCCGTACTTGCGACAGGGCGACTGTCCCGAAGCCGAAAATTATTCGGAAGGCGTCAAGAAAATGTACGACAATCTTTACCGCACGGTTTGCGACGAAAAAGCTCCGGTTATCGCGATGGGACATCTGCATTTGTCGGGCGCGGAACTGTCCGAAAACGACCGCTCGGAACGCACCGTCATCGGCGGACTTGAATGTGCGTCGCCGGATTCTTTTGCTGAAGGCTTCGATTATGTGGCGCTGGGACATTTGCACCGCTATCAGAAGGTTGGCGGACGCGACAATATACGTTATTCCGGAAGTCCGATTCCAATGTCGTTCTCCGAAAAAAACAACCGGCAGGGCGTCGTATTCGTCGAAATCGCGGATGGCACGGTCGGCATCGAACGAATAGAATTTACCGATACGGCAAGGCTTGTCGGCATCGGAGCGTTGCCGCTGAACGACGTATTCCGGGAAATCGCGAAACTGCCGGACGGAGACGTAACGGACAGTTCGCCGTATCTTGAAATAAAAGTCCTGCAAACAGAGCCAGAGCCTTCGATGCGGCATCAAATCGAAGAAGCGCTGAAAGGCAAGTCCGTCAGGCTCGCGTGCATAACAGCCGAAACCAGAAGCAGCGAAAGAGACGGCAAGGAGGTCGTATACGAAGAACTGCACAATTTCAATCCGGCGGAAATAGCGGATAAAGTCTTCGAGCGGAAATACGGAGGCGAGATGAGCGAAAAGATGAAAATACTGTTGAATGAAGTAATAAAGGAGGTTTGCGTATGAAGATTCTGGCAATAAGAGGAAAAAATCTTGCATCACTGGAAAAGGCGTTTGAGGTTGATTTCAATGAAGAGCCGCTAAAGTCGGCGGGCATATTCGCTATCACAGGTTGCACCGGTTCGGGCAAGTCGACGCTTCTTGACGCATTGTGCCTCGCCTTGTTCGATTCGTCGCCGCGTTCGAGATATTCGACCGAAAACATTCAGATTCAAGACGTCGGCGACGCGACCGTCAATCAGCGCGACAGCCGTAATATTCTGCGACGCGGAACTGCGGAAGGATACGCCGAAGTGGATTTCGTTTCGCTTGCAGGCGAGACGTACCGCGCGCGCTGGTCGGTCAGGCGGGCTTACGGCAAAGCGGACGGACAATTGCAAAACAGCGAAATGCGGCTGCTCAATTTATCAAAAGCGACGGAAGAACAGGGCAGGAAAAACGAACTCGTCGATAAAATATCAACGCTGATAGGCTTGACTTTCGAGCAGTTCACCCGCTCTGTCCTGCTTGCGCAAGGCGACTTCGCTACCTTTCTCCGGGCAAAGCAGTCGGACAAGGCGGAACTGCTTGAAAAGCTGACCGGAACGGAGATATACTCGCGCATTTCGGCTGCCATATATGAAAAGACGAAAGTCGCCGAAAATTCATTGAACGCCGTCAATGAGCGCATCCGTGGAATACAGTTGCTCGCAGATGAAGATGTTAATGCCTGCGAAATCGAAAAGGAATCCGTTCAACGTGAAATTTCCGCTTTGAAAAAAGAAACGGAGACGCTGACGGCTCAACTGAAATGGATTGACGAAAAAGACCGCATCACCGGCGAGATACGGCAGGCGGAATCGGCATATACGGCTGCGCGGCAGGCTATCGAACAAGCCGCCGGCCGTTACGGATATATCAAAAAAGCGGATACGGCGCAGGAAATACGCGACCGCTTTCAACGCCTGAAAGACGTCTCGAAGAAATTGGATTCCGAACAAAAGAGCCTCCGGACGTCGATAACGCAACGCGATGAAAACGCCAAATCCCTTGCGGAAGCCGAAAGCGCTCTCAAGGAATGTGAAAAGGAACAGGAACTCCTCTCGGAACAGCAAAAGGAAGTAGCGCCGCAAATAATCAGGGCGCGCGAACTGGACGTCAGGATCAGGGAGGCAAAAGCTAATGCCGAAGAAGCGAACAGGGAACTTTCCGCCGCAAAATCGCTGTTTGACAAGACCGAAAAGAATATTCAAACGTTCAAAAACGCAATAAAGAATACCGAAAACGCTCTATCAACGCTCAATCAATGGTTTGCCGCCAACGGATATTACGAAAGCATTGTTTCCCGCACTTCGCTGCTTCTGAATCTGGCTACGGACGCCGCGACGGCTCGCGAACAGGCTGCTCACAATGCCAAAACGCTCGAATCAAACAACAGCCTGCTCGATCAAAATCAGCTTCAACTCAAAGACCTGCAACAGGAAGCCGGGACGCTGAACAGTCTCCTGCCTGCCGAAATCGCCGTCCTGCGGGCTACGCTCAAGGAAGGTATCCCCTGCCCTGTCTGCGGCAGCCTGCATCACCCGACAACCGAAGTGGACGACAGCCGCCGGATGAAAGAACAGGAGCTAAACAGGGCAAAGGAAGCCAATACGAAAAAACAGGAGGCGCTGACTGCCGAAATTGACCGTCGCAAGACGGAAACAACCCGCCTCGCGGCAGTCATTGAAAGCTATGCGACGCAGTTCGACACGGCTTTCAAGACGCTCGAAAGCAACCTCTCCGCCATTCCGGAATGGAAAGAACTGTTCGGACGCGGAGAACTGAAAGACTGTCTGACGAAGCGGACGGAGCAGTGGAACAAAAACGCCGGAGAACTTGCCAAATCGAAAGAAGAAATAAACCGTCACACGGTAAATCTCGAAAACGAAGCAGGCAAATTCGCGGACGCATCGGCAAATCTCAAAGCGAGGACGGAAAAGTTTGCCGCCTCTCAAAAGGCCGTCGAACAGCTATCGTCCGACAGGGCTGAAGTCCTGCACGGCAAACCGGCCGACGCCGCCGAACGGTATTTCGTCGATAAACAAAACGCCGTCGCCGAAAAACTGAAGAAATCTACCGGCAACAAGAACTCTTATACCGCCAGAAACGAAAGTCTCAATGGCGCTATCAGTTTGATACAGGGCAATGTCGAACTGTCGAAAGAACAGGTTGAGGCGTTGAATCATGAAATCAATAAATGGATTGCAGAAAAGGAGGACTTTACTTTTGAACTTCTTGCGGAATTGTTGAGCCGGGACAACGCATGGATTCAAGCCGAAAAACAGATGTTGAAAAAAATCGCCGAAGCGGAGACTGCAACAAATGCAACTCTTGCGGAGCGCCGTAAAAACCTCGACCGGCATAACAGTCTCGAATCGAAACCGGAAAATGAAACCGATTCAAAAGATATTTTGCAAAACAATCTTGCCGCCCTAAATGCAACGGCGGACGAAAAAAACAAACGCCTCACGGAAATAACGGTAACGCTATCTGCAAACGCCAAATCGAAAGAGCTGATAAAGGGTCTTGCAAAAGAGCGCGAAGAAAAAGGCGAGCTTGCCGAAAACTGGCGCAAACTTAATGATTTGTTAGGCTCGGCGTCGGGAAACAAATTCAAGGAGATAGCGCAGGGATATACGCTGGAGACTTTGCTCAGCTATGCCAACAAACATCTGCGGGAACTGTCGCCGCGCTACCGGCTCCAACGCATCCCCGACCATCTGGCGTTGCAGGTGACTGACCGTGACATGCTCAACGAAGTGCGCACAATCCACTCGTTATCGGGCGGCGAATCGTTTCTCATCTCTTTGGCGCTGGCTTTGGGGTTGTCGTCGCTGTCGTCGAACAGGATGAAAGTAGAATCGCTGTTCATCGACGAAGGCTTCGGCTCGCTCGACAGCGACACGCTGCGCACGGCAATGGACGCGCTCGAACACCTTCACTCGCAAGGGCGAAAAATAGGCATAATATCGCACGTAACCGAGATGACCGAAAGAATAACAGTCCAGATAAAAATCAAAAAAACAACCAACGGCAAAAGCGAAGTCGAGGTTGCGGGATAAATTTTTCTTTACAGATATTGCAATTTGCATAATTATCATTACTTTTGTACCGTTATCATACATATTGATAACGGTACAAAAACGGATGATAATAATCGAATTGAAGCAGTCATGACAATACAATACGCCTCCGACTTGCATTTGGAGTTCTCGACTAATTACAGTTACCTGAAACGTAATCCGCTGGAAGTTGCGGGTGATATTCTTGTTCTCGCGGGTGATATGGGTTACCTGAATGACGATAATTACCGGAATCATCCGTTTTGGGATTGGGCTTCGGACAATTTCAGTCAGGTGATTGTTGCCGTGGGCAATCATGAACTCTATAAATATTACGATTTGGCAACAATGCCGCAAGGCTTGGTTTATGCTATCCGCAATAACGTAAAATGTTACTACAACGCAGTTGTGACGGTAGACAATGCGGATATTATCGTATCAACCCTGTGGGCAAAAATCCACATGGAAGACTCTTATCCGACCGAACATGGCGTTTCGGATTTTCATCGCATCCTGTATAACGGAAAACTCCTGACTTGGGAAAATTTCAACCGCGAACACGAGCAATGTTTCTCGTTTATAAAAGATAAAGTCGAGAAAAGCAGCGCCGACCATATCATTGCGGTTACTCATCATGTCCCCTCTTTCCTGTTATCATCGCCGGATTTTGAAAGCAGCCGGATTAATGGCGCTTTTACCGTAGAATTGAGCGATTATATCGAAGCAAGTCCAATAGAATATTGGATTTACGGACATTCGCACCGGAATATCGACAGGGTTATCGGACAAACGCAATGTCTTACCAACCAGTTGGGATATGTTTCCCATAATGAACATTTAACGTTTCGTCCGAATAAGATTATAGAAATATAACCGTCCGGATAAAAAAACATCAAACGGCAAAAGCGAAGTCGAGGTTGCGGGATAAAAGCGTGCTCAACGTCATTGCGAGGAAATTACTAAACGAGTTTAGCAACTTCCTCGCAATGACGTATTCTGTTCCGTCATGTCGACCGGAGCGAAGCGTAGTGGAGACAGCTCGTGTGTCGGCTAACGGGATGTCTCCACTGCGCTTCGCTCCGG
>JAITPH010000141.1 GCA_031289515.1 Tannerella sp. | reverse complement strand
CCGACGCACGGATGTCTGCGCTGCGCTACTTTTTCGTCTTTCTTCCTGTTTGCTAAACTTTTTTAGTAACTTTCTTATAATGACGAAACTCGGAAGTGCTAAGTCAATAAAGGACAGTCTGCCGTCATTGCGAGCCTGCGAAGCAATACGGCGCCCTGTATATTTCCTGGATTGCTTCGTCCCTCGCAATGACGGCAGGCGCAGCCGGCAGGCGTAGCCGTTTTCGTTGTCATTTTTTCTTTTTGCTAAACTTGTTTAGTGACTTTTTCGCAATGAAGGATACCGACAGCGCTTTTACAATGACGGTTTCTTTCATTGACAACTGTCAATTCTCAATTAATATCCGGCATGAGGCTTAAATATAGCTGAACTTCAAAATCTTTGCCGAACGTGCCGACAGCGTGTCTTCATACGGGCAGGCGAACGTCAGCGAACAGATACTTTCCTTGCCGGAAATAAGCTCGCGCACCCGCGAAACGGCGTTTTCGGGTATCTGCATCACGTCGAACGCATGTTTGGGAATGTTTACCCGGCAATAATGATTCTCGCGGTCGAAATTTATCAGTATGACGACAAGCTCGTTTTCGTATTTCCGCATGTAAGCCGTCATTCGCTCGGCGTGGAAATTGCGGTTTTCCCTGTTGCAGTACGACAAATCGTAGAAGCTGCCCTGCGCAAGAGCCTTCTCGCTTTTGGCGATGTTGAGCAGTTTCTTGTACGATTCTCTCACGAGACGCTGTTCGTCCGTCAGCTGTCCGCCGTCGAACTTGCCGTTGTTCGCCCAGCGCCGTATGCTGTCCATGCTCCAGTAATCGAAGATGGTAGTCCTGCCGTCGCGTCCGCTGAATCCTTCATCGTCCATTCCGCGCTCGCCCACTTCCTGTCCGTTGTATATCATCAGCGGATTGCCTCCGAGAGTGGCGATGAAGGCAAGTCCGGGAATGCCGGCGCTCGCGTCGCCGGCGAAGAAGTCGGAAGCAATGCGCTGCTCGTCGTGGTTTTCGAGGAAAAACAGCAAGCTGTCCTTCACGTCTTCGACAGCCTGCCACCGTGCTGTTATTTCCGTTGCCGGCGATTTGAAGCAGATAATATTCCGGAGCGTATCGTAAATGCCCACCTTGTCGTAGAGATAGTCGAAATGCCCGGTCCTGATAAAGTCGCGATAGAGCGACGGATTATATACTTCGGCAATGAAAGCGACCTTTTTGCGGCTCTTGACGCGCGGAATGACCCAGTTCCAGAACTCGACGGGCACCATCTCCGCCATGTCGCACCTGAAGCCGTCCACATCCTTGTCCACCCAGTAAAGCAGTATGTCGAGCATCTTTTTCCACGTATCCGGTATCGGGTCGAAGTGTTGCGTCCTGCCGTTGTAATAGTCCACGCCGTAGTTCAGTTTTATCGTCTCGTACCAGTCGTTTTTGCACGGCGTGGCGCTGAAGCAGTCGTTGCCCGTCGCGCGCGCCGGAAATTCGCTGTATTCGAAGTCTTCTTCCTGAGCGCCGAAATGCAGACCCAGATTCTGTCCGGGCAGATAGTAAAAGTTGTTCATGCTCGAAAACGACAGGTCGGTGCGGTCGTGTTGCCCCAGGTCTTCGACGTATGGCGGCTTCATCTTCGAGCGATAGCTCCGCGCAACGTGATTCGGGACAAAGTCGATTATCGCATCCAGGCCCGCGTCGTGAGTGCGACTGATGAGGCTTTCAAATTCTCTCATCCTGCCCGGCACATCCCTTGCGAGGTCAGGATCCACGTCGTAGTAGTCTCTTATCGAATACGGAGAGCCTGCCTTTCCCTTTACGATGGCATTATGGTCTCTGTTTATCCGGTATTTCGAGTAATCGGTGCAGGTAGAATGGGCAATGACTCCGGTATACCAGATATGCGTCGCTCCCAACTCCCTGATAGCTTCCAATGCGTCTTTTGTGTATGAATCAAACTTACCGCACCCGTTATCTTCCATGTTGCCGTTCTTTACAAGATTCCTGTTATAGTTTCCAAACAATCTTGGGATGGTCTGGTAGATAATATGTTTATTTTTTTTCATAGGGTCTAAATCCATAATTAATAATCTATAATTCAGAACAAATGTACAAATAAATTTTCAAAAAAACAAGTATTATACGTATCTTTGTGCGAAATTTTTATGACATGAATATAGAACAATACTTATCTGATGCGGTATCTGCCGCAATTAAGGAGCTATACGGATACGATCTTCCGGTGGAGCAAAAAGCGCTTCAAAAGACGAAAAAAGAGTTTCGCGGGCATCTGACGCTCGTCGTTTTTCCCTTTCTGAAAGCCTCGAAAAAGTCGCCCGAACAGACGGCGCAGGAAACAGGCTTTTATCTTAGGGAACATTTCCCCGACCTTGTAGCCGATTTCAATGTTATCAAGGGCTTTCTCAATATAACGATAGCCGGTCGCCTCTGGATTCGGTCGCTTAACGCGATTCACGGCTGTCGGGACTATGGCTTTGTCGGCGCTACGCCTTCGTCGCCGCTGATTATGATTGAATATTCGTCGCCCAACACCAACAAGCCGCTTCATCTGGGGCATATCCGCAACAACCTGCTCGGATACAGCCTATCGGAGATAATGAAAGCCAACGGTTATAACGTTGTCAAGACGAACATCGTAAACGATCGCGGCATCCATATATGCAAGTCGATGCTTGCATGGCAGAAATGGGGCAACGGCGCGACGCCCGAATCGACCGGCAGGAAAGGCGACCATCTGGTGGGTGATTTTTACGTCCTGTTCGACAAACATTATAAAGCCGAACTCCGCGAGTTGCTGGCTGCGGGTCTGGGCGAGCAGGAGGCCGAAAGCAAATCCCTGCTGATGGCCGAAACGCGCGAAATGCTCCGTCGCTGGGAAGCGGGCGACGATGAGGTGAGAGCGCTCTGGCGGATGATGAACAGTTGGGTTTATGCCGGTTTCAACGAGACTTACAGGCGGCTTGGAGTGAATTTCGACAAGATTTATTACGAGTCGGAGACGTATCTCGAAGGAAAAAAAACCGTCCTCGAAGGCTTGTCGCGCGGCGTCTTCTATCGTCGCGACGACGGCTCCGTATGGGCAGACCTGACCGCAGACGGACTTGACGAAAAGCTGCTGCTTCGCTCCGACGGCACTTCGGTCTACATGACGCAGGACGTGGGGACAGCGAAACTGCGTTTCGACGATTATCCGGTCAATAAAATGATATACGTCGTCGGGAATGAACAGAATTATCATTTTCAGGCGCTTTCGATATTGCTCGACAAGTTGGGCTTTGAGTTTGGAAAGGGTCTTGTTCACTTCTCCTACGGGATGGTCGAACTCCCCGAAGGCAAGATGAAAAGTCGCGAAGGCACGGTTGTGGACGCCGACGACCTGATGGACGAGATGATTTCGACTGCCCGCGACATTTCCGGCGAACTTGGCAAATTGGACGGTCTTACGCAACAGGAATCCGACGAAATAATCAGGATAATAGGACTTGGCTCGCTCAAATACTTCATTCTGAAAGTAGACCCGCGAAAAAACATGACTTTCAACCCCAAAGAATCTATTGATTTCAATGGTAATACCGGCTCTTTTATACAGTATACTTATGCCCGTATACGGTCTGTGCTGCGCAAGGCATCGGTTTCTGGGGATGCGTCGTTATCCGGGACGGCTTTTGTTTCCGAGGAGAATATGGCTTCTGAAACGGCTTCTGTTTCCGAAGAGGCTTTGGTTTCTGAAAATACTTTTGTTTCCGAAAAGGTTGCGGTTTCTGAAAATGCTTCGGTTTCCGGGAAGGAGGAGGCGATAATTCAATTGCTGACCGAATATCCGTCGATAGTGAAAGAGGCGGGCGTCGCATACAGTCCGTCCTGCATCGCCAATTATATATATGAACTCGTGCGCGAATACAATCAATTCTATCACGACTATTCGATTTTGCGGGAGGAGAATGAAGATGTAAGACGTTTGCGGCTGATACTGTCCGAAAACGTAGCCCGAATAATCCGTTCCGGAATGTCCCTCTTGGGAATAGAAATGCCCGACAGAATGTAGTCCGATGCTTCGCATTGGCTACCGTCGTATCCGGATTGCTTCGCAGGCTTATATGCGAATTTGCAAACGCTGTGCCGGATAAAGGATAGTTTGCCGTCATTGCGAACTTGCGAAGCAATCCGGCGCTTTGTATTTCCGGATTGCTTCGTTCCTACCAATGACGGATTTTGCATAATTCGCTAAAAATAAGCCAAATAACAAAACATACCGAAACTGTTTTTAGCATCCGTCATTATCCCTTGTATAAAATTTTTTATAATCTCCTTATAATGACGAAAAATCACAAGCGCATGGTTATCAGGCTATTTTGACGGGCATATAGCCACTCTTTCTTGCCATACGGTGAAGTCGGGCTTCTTCTTTTATCTGCTGTTTTTTTCTTTCTTCCCCATAAAACGATTCATCGTATTCGAGTTTCTTTTTGATTGGCGTGTACGGCAGGACGGCCAAATGCCGGGCAA
>JAITPH010000250.1 GCA_031289515.1 Tannerella sp. | reverse complement strand
CTCATCCGTCAAGCTCTTAAACGAGGTGATTCGCCTGATCAAATAGCTTGTTTTCTGGATATTCCAGTATCGCAGGTTCATGCAGCTATTAAAAAATAACTTGGAATAGCGCCGGTTATTGCATGTTCTGACAAGGTTGCACCTGATATATAACGAAAGGCGTAACCTTTCAGGATAATGACCGGGGTGCAACCTTGTCCGAACAGCAGCCTTGGTTGAATCGCATGGTGTCTCGTTCCGCCATCATGGCGATATTACTCACATTTCGGAGCGTTTTTTTTCGGTTTTCGTCCGCTCTTTTTCAAAGCATTGTCGAGCAGGAACAGAATTTGTCCGTTCACGCTTCGGAAATCGTCGGCTGCCCATTTTTCAATTGCGCCCATCATTTCCGCATCTATGCGCAGTACAAAACTCTTCGTTTTGTTTTTCTCTTCCATTATTCTACAATTATTCTACAATGCTCAGTTTATTGATTCTTTTCAGGAAATCCGTCATTTCTTCGGAGCGATGCGTTCCGAGCATCCATTTTTCCCCGCTATTCAAAACAAGTTGCAAACCCATATTTCCGGATATGGTTATTGCTTTTCCGTATCCAACTGCCGATGAATTGATGTTTTTCCGCATTAATCCTATCCGCAAGATATTGAAACTGAAAAATTTGTATCCCCAACCGCCATATTCGTTAAGAGCGCGATATTTGCGAATATAAGCCAGTTCAATGTCTTTCCATGCGAAAAATTTTGCCTTAAACAATGGAAACCCCTTCACAATAATGCCTTCATCATTGATTATCAGTTTTATGTTATAAATAAGAAACCAAATACCGGGCAACAACGGCAGCGTTATATTCAGAAAAATCATCGGATAGATGTTCGAGAAAAAACTTTCAAACGGTTTTATATCAAAAGAAACACCTAATACAAATATTATCAAGTTTATAACATATATAATCAGCAGGAATGTCCTTACAAAAACGCTTGGTCGTTGACACTCATAAAATATATTTTCCTCTTTCATAAACATTGAAGTTAAGAAGTTACAGAATAGATAACCAAAATACTGTAAATCAATTATGTAGCGTTCCGACATTTACAATCGGCTGAGCGTGTTCGTCGCTGCAAAGCACCACAAGCAGATTGGAGACCATTGCCGCTTTTTTCTCGTCGTCCATGTCGATAATTGCTTCGGAAGACAGTTTCGACAACGCATGTTTAACCATTCCGACAGCGCCGTCCACGATTTTTTCGCGCGCGCTGATGATGGCGTCCGCCTGCTGACGGCGAAGCATGACCGCCGCAATCTCCGGCGCATAAGCCAAATAATTGACGCGGGCTTCCAACACTTCGATACCGGCAATCGACAGCCTTTCGTTGAGTTGCTTTTCGAGAATGGTATTGATATCCTCGCCTCCGGAACGCAAAGTCAGTTTTTCGTCCTCGTTTTCGGAGTTGTCGTAGGCAAACATTCCCGCCACCAAACGCAGCGCGGCATCGCTTTGCACCTTGACAAAATACTCGTAAGCCTTCATTTTGTCATTCTGCATGGAAACGCCAACTTGTTTTTGTGCTGACGTGTTGTCAATGTCAAAAGAGGCTTTGTAAGTGTCCCTTATGCGCCAAACCAGCACCTGACCTATCATTACGGGATTGCCTTTTTTGTCGTTTACCTTGATAGGCTCTACGTCGAGATTGCGTGCACGTAAAGTCAATTTCTGCTTGTTATAGAACGGATTAGCCCAAAAAAATCCGTTTTCTTTGATACTGCCGCGATATTTTCCGAAGAAAACCATAACACGAGCTTCATTCGGTTCGATTTTAAAGAAACCGCCCCAAAAGATAGAATTGATGATTGTCAATACAATCAACACAATTATCAAAACGGCTGATAATGCGTCGAAGTCATCTCCATCGGCAATCAAAACAAAGCCGCAGATAATGGCGGCAAAAAACAAAAAATTCAAACCCAGCATGGGAACACCAGAGAGTTTTACGCCTGAAAATTTTTCTTCACTTGTCTTCATAGAAGTAATTTTTTAAGAATTAATGATATTAAAATGATATTATTTTGATACCGCAAAGGTACAAACATTTTTCTACGGAACAAGCGATTCCGAAATTTTTTATGTTAAATAAACGTAAAATCGAAAAAATAATATCTAATACTGTGTAAATGAAGCAGATACAAATTCCATAACAAGCGGCAACTCCATCCGCCAATACGTCCAAGTATGTCCGCCATCCTTCACACGGTATTCGTGCGGGATATTGTTCTTTCTGAAACAGATGTGCATCAGGCTATTGCCTTCGTACAGGAAATCGTCGTCGCCGCAACTTATATACCAGCGAACGCTCTTGATCAGCTTCAATTTATCTTCCGAAGCGTCTTTGAGGACAGATTCCACATCATGCAGTTTGCAGTAAGATTCGATCTTATCGTCCGGGATGTCTGGGTATCTCTTCTTTGTATCGGACTTGAATTTTTCAAAATCCCATGTTCCTGTAGAGGCGCTCAGAGGAGCTGCCGCCGCAAACAAATCCGGCCTGTGAAGAGTGTAGGTGATAGTTCCGCCGCCGCCCATAGACAATCCTGAAACGGAACGGTAGCGTCTTTCGGTGCGTACCCGATAGGTTTTCTCGATGTGAGGTATCAGTTCGTCGAAGAAGAAATTCTCGAAATCGAATTTTCCGTCTATCACATTCACATAGCCGCGCACGCCGGTATTGGCGTCCGGCATGACAATAATCATGGGCGCCGCCTTACCTTCGGCAATGGCTTTGTCGGCAATGTGTTGAACTTGCCCGAACTGTACCCAGCCTGTATGGTCGTCGCCCGACCCATGCAGAAGATACAGCACAGGATAACTTACGTCCGTGCTGTTATAGCCCGGAGGCAAATAGACTGCATACCGGCGATCCGTTTTTAGTATCCGGCTCGTCAATGTCCGCGTTTCAAATACTTGACTTTCTTGTGCATACATTGTTACGCACGTGAGCAAAACGATTGCTGCTAAAATTTTTTTTCTTTTCATAAGATTATATTTTTTCGCAAAGATATACATTTTTTTGTATGCCGATGCAAACTTGTTACTTTTTTTTCGACAAAATCATAGAGACCGCAAACTGCGTCGCGGCACATATTGTATCTTGTACAATAATACGAAATAAGATATTGTATTTTGTACAAAATGTAATACATTGAAATAATATGTTTTATAACACCTTTGTTTTGTTTTATTTTTCGGAATAATGAATTATTTTTGCGGCGTTGTTTGCAAATAATATATTAGGAAATGATGAAAACAAGGCAATATAACCCATACGTTTCAGTCGATTGCGTGGTACTCGGATTCGACGGAAAAGACCTCAATGTGCTTTTGATAGAGAGGCATATCAGGGAAAACGACAGCAATTACAACGACAAGAAACTGCCCGGCAGCATAATCTATATGGACGAAAACCTTGACGAAGCAGCTTCGCGGGTATTAATGGAATTGACCGGACTGAAGAACATTCCTCTGAGCCAGTTTCACAGTTTCGGCGAGCCGGGGCGGTCGGGCAATCCGCGCGACAGGCTCTGGCTGGAAAATACAACCCATACGAAAATCGAACGCATAGTAACGGTCGGATATGTGGCGCTGATAAAGATAAATCGCAAAATCATGCTCGATTCGGAAGACAAATCGGCTAATTGGTATAATGTACGCGAGATAGGAAAAATGAATCTTGCATTCGACCATTCGCAGATTATACGGAAAGGACTTGAAAACATCAAGCGCTGGCTTGGCGTAGAGCCTGACCTGATGTTCAAACTGTTGCCGAGGAAATTCACTCTGTCGCAATTGCGCCTGCTATACGACGCCGTCAATCAGACAACGTCCGACGTCAGAAATTTTCAAAAGAAAGTGAAACAGTGGAAAAGCCTTGTGAGGCTTGACGAATTTGAAAAAAATGCAGCTCACAGACCCGCCCGCCTGTACAAATATAAAACAGACAGATAACATTAACAATATAAAACAAAAAATCATGTATTTACTTGGATATGACATAGGAAGTTCATCGGTTAAAGCAAGTCTGGTCAACGCCGATACCTGCGAGGTCGCGGCGACCGACTTCTTTCCTAAAAAAGAAATGGAGATCAAAGCCCTGAAAGCGGGATGGGCGGAGCAAGACCCCGAAACATGGTGGGCAAACCTGAAACAGGCTACAAAAGCAGTTTTGGACAAAGCGCGGATTTCGCCGAAAGAGATAGCGGCTATCGGCGTTTCGTACCAGATGCACGGATTGGTATTGGTCGACGAAGACCTTAATGTGATTCGCGATTCGATTATCTGGTGCGACAGTCGCGCTGTTCCTTACGGCGAAAAGGCTTTCAAAGAGATTGGGAGCGAAAAATGTCTGTCGCGACTGCTAAATTCGCCCGGCAATTTCACCCTCTCAAAACTCGCTTACGTAAAGGAAAACGAGAAGGAAAACTACGGAAAAACAAAATACTACATGCTTCCCGGAGATTATATTGCAATGCGCATGACCGGAAAGCCATGTACTACGGCATCGGGTTTGTCAGAAGGCATTGCCTGGGATTTCACGGAAAACGCGCCCGCAGGTTTTTTGTACGATTATTTCGGCTTTGACAAAAGTATTGTTCCCGATATAGCGCCGACTTTCGGCATACAGGGACACATGACGGCAAAGGTGGCGGCGGAATTGGGACTTGCGGAAGGCATTCCGGTGACTTACCGCGCAGGCGACCAGCCAAACAATGCTCTTTCGCTGAATGTCCTTAATCCGGGAGAGATAGCAGCCACGGCGGGCACTTCGGGCGTTGTCTACGGCGTGAACGGAGATGCGAAATATGATAAATTATCGCGCGTCAATTCGTTTGCGCATGTCAATCATACGACGGAACAGACCCGCGTCGGCGTGTTGCTTTGCATCAACGGAACTGCTATCCTGAATACGTGGATAAAAAACAATGTCGCTCCCGAAGGTATAAGTTATGCGGAAATGAACGAATTGGCGAAGGACATTCCGACCGGAAGCGAAGGGATAAGCATCATTCCGTTCGGGAACGGATCGGAGCGCGTCCTGTGCAACGAAGAGCCGGGTTGCTCCGTTCACGGCATTAACTTTTTAAGACACGGAAAGGCGCATCTGATACGTGCGGCGCACGAGGGAATAGCTTTCTCGTTCAAATACGGAATGGATATAATGAATGAAATGGGTATCGAGACAAAAACTATCCGCGCCGGACATGCGAATCTGTTCCTCAGCCCCATATTCCGCGAAACGTTGTCGAATATCACCGGCGCCACGATTGAACTTTATAACACCGACGGCTCGATAGGAGCGGCGCGCGGCGCAGGTATCGGCGCCGGTATCTATAAAAACGCCGAAGAGGCTTTTTGTACTCTGAACAAAATCATAACCGTCGTTCCCGAAGAAAACAGACTGAAACAGACGGAGGAAGCCTATCGGAGATGGATTGAAGCATTGAATCATTAATATAATATTTATCTATTTAAAAATTAAACATTTATGGCAACAAAAACTTATTTCCCGACAGTGGAAAAAATTGAATTTGAAGGAAAAGAGAGTAAAAATCCGTTAGCTTTCCGTTATTACGACCCCGAAAAAACGGTTTACGGAAAGAAGATGAAGGAATGGTTTAAATTCTCAATGGCGTGGTGGCACACGCTTTGCGCGGAAGGCGGCGATCCGTTTGGCGGCGGCACGAAGACATTTCCGTGGACAGCGGGCGATTCGGCTCTGGAAATCGCTAAACAGCGTTTGGATGCAGGTTTTGAATTTATGCAGAAGATCGGCATCGAATATTATTGCTTCCACGACATTGATTTGATAGGCGAGGGCGATTCTATTGAAGAATATGAAGCAAACCTCAAGGCTATCGTGGCTTATGCAAAACAAAAGCAGGCAGAGACAGGCATAAAACTGTTATGGGGTACGGCTAACGTGTTCGGACACAAACGCTACATGAACGGAGCGGCTACCAATCCCGATTTCGACGTTGTAGCGCGCGCGGCAGTTCAGATTAAAAACGCTATTGACGCCACAATCGAGCTTGGCGGCGAGAACTATGTCTTCTGGGGCGGTCGCGAAGGCTATTCGTCGTTGCTGAATACGGAAATGAAGCGCGAAAAGGAACATCTGGCAACGATGTTGAAAACGGCGCGCGATTATGCGCGTTCCAAAGGCTTTAATGGTACTTTCCTGATCGAGCCTAAACCGATGGAGCCGACTAAACATCAATACGACGTTGATGCCGAGACGGTTATAGGTTTTCTTCGTGCAAACGGACTGGATAAGGACTTCAAGCTCAATATAGAAGTAAACCATGCCACACTGGCAGGTCATACTTTTGAACACGATTTGCAGTGCGCAGCCGATGCGGGTCTGCTTGGCTCCATTGACGCCAATCGCGGCGACTATCAGAACGGATGGGACACCGACCAGTTCCCGATAGACGCATACGAACTGACGCAGGCGATGCTCGTAATACTGAAAAACGGCGGCTTGCAGGGCGGAGGCACAAACTTCGACGCTAAAACACGCCGCAATTCGACAGACCTTGACGACATTTTTATCGCGCATATTGCAGGTATGGATTCATTCGCCCGCGCATTGGAATCGGCGGCGGCCATTCTTGAAGAATCTCCGTATCGGAAGATGTTGAAAGACCGTTATGCCTCGTTTGACGACGGAAAAGGCAAAGAATACGAAACAGGCAAACTATCAATGGAAGATTTGGTGGCTTATGCAAAACAAAATGGAGAGCCTGCTCAAACGAGTGGAAAACAGGAACTGTATGAAGCTATTGTTAATATGTACATATAATAATTCTTCATCATGTCAAAGAAAAATGAATTTAATCTGGTATATATTGTCGGGGTCACGCTGGTAGCCACTCTCGGCGGCTTGCTTTTCGGTTATGATACGGCAGTTATTTCGGGCGCGGAAAAGGGATTGGAAGGCTTTTTCCTGCAAGCCGTCGATTTCGACTACACAAAAGTCCTGCATGGGATAACATCTTCGAGCGCTCTGATAGGATGCGTAATCGGAGGCGCTATTTCGGGACTCTTCGCGACAGCGTTGGGACGGCGCGATTCGTTGCGTTTTGCTTCTGTGTTGTTTTTTCTGTCCGCTCTCGGATCGTGGCATCCCGAATTTTTGTTCTTCGACAAGGGTACGCCGACATTCAGTCTGTGGGTAACATTCAATCTTTATCGCATACTTGGCGGTATCGGAGTAGGTCTGGCGTCGGCTATCGTGCCGATGTACATTGCAGAGATTGCGCCGTCGAATATTCGCGGAAGGCTTGTTTCGTGCAACCAATTCGCTATTATCTTCGGTATGCTGGTCGTATATTTCGTTAATTTCCTGATACTTGGCGAACATACGAATCCGGTAATCGACAAAAGTGCGGAAGGCGTTTTGTCCCTCAATCCCGGATCGGATATGTGGACACTAAAGGAAGGCTGGCGTCTTATGTTTGTTTCGGAAGCCTATGTAGCCGCCGTTTTCGGCATATTGCTGTTTTTCGTGCCGCGCACGCCGCGCTATCTTGCTCTTATCGGGCAGAATGAAAAGGCATTGTCGATATTGACGAAAGTAAACGGCGCGACAAAGGCGAATGAGATACTCGACGATATTAAGGCGACCTCGAAGGAAAAAGTCGAAAAACTGTTTGCTTACGGCTCGTTAGTTGTTGTAATCGGCATTTTGCTGTCTGTATTCCAGCAGGCAATAGGCATCAATGCCGTGCTTTATTACGCTCCCAGAATTTTTGAAAGCGCAGGCGCCGAAGGAGGAGGCATGATGCAGACGGTAATCATGGGCGTAATAAATATTATCTTTACCGTTGTGGCTATCGTGACGGTCGACAAGTTCGGACGTAAACCGCTTCTGATAATCGGTTCGATAGGAATGGCGGCGGGAGCTTTTGCCGTTGCGATTTGCGACAGTTTGGCGCTGAAGGGTATAATGCCTGTGATTTCGATTATAGTATATGCGGCATTTTTCATGATGTCGTGGGGACCTGTTTGCTGGGTGCTTATATCCGAAATATTCCCGAACACGATTCGCGGAAAGGCTGTCGCTATCGCTGTTGCAGCTCAATGGGTATTCAACTATATCGTTTCTTCGACGTTCCCGCCGCTCTACGATTTCAGTCCGATGGTGGCTTACGGTCTGTACGGCATTATGTGCGTGCTGGCTGCTTTGTTCGTGTGGAAAGTTGTCCCCGAAACCAAAGGCAAGACTCTCGAAGATATGACCAGACTTTGGAGGAAGGCGAAATAGATGCTGCCTATTTATTATTCTTATATAGATTCCGGTTTTTTGTGCCGGAATCTATATTTTTTTTGCGGAATCGAAAAAAAACTTGATGAATATTTTGCGGATTTGTTTTCTTCCATTATCTTTGTGAGATATTAAGAGAGACTGACTATGAAAAGGATTTACGTACAGCCGTATGAGTGGCTTCAAACAGATGCAGGAAAAGACGTTATTGACGAAAACGGATATGTTCCGGCAATTTCCATATCGGAATAGGCATGATTTTATATGTTATTTAAAATATTTATTATGAAGCATTTAATACATTTTCTATTATTATTTTCCTGCATATCGGTTGCGGAATCACAGAACAATACTTCCGCAAGCTATGCTATCAGGGAAGATATTTCGTATATCGAAGCGTCCGACACGAACGATTACCGTCAGAAACGCTGCAAATTAGACGTATACTATCCCCTGAAATCGGAGGGATTTCCTACCGTCGTGTGGCTTCATGGCGGAGGTCTCGAAGGCGGAGAGAAACATATTCCGGCAGAACTCAAGAATAAAGGGATTGCCGTTGTAGCGGTCAATTATCGTTTAAGCCCCAAAGCGACCAATCCGGCTTATATCGAAGATGCGGCACAGGCTACGGCATGGGTCTTCAAAAATATAGAGAAATATGGAGGCGATCCTGCTAAAATCTTTATTTCCGGACATTCGGCAGGAGGTTACCTTACGCTGATTGTCGGATTTGACAAGAAATATTTGTCGAAGCATGGCATTGACGCCGACAGAATAAGGGGATTGATACCTGTTAGCGGTCAGACGAATACGCATTATACAATCCGCAAAGAGAGAGGTCTGCCGTCGGATATTCCGGTAATCGACGAGTATGCGCCGATAAACCGCGTCAGAAAAGGTCTGCCGCCAACGTTGCTAATCACCGGAGGCAGAGATTTGGAACTGCTGGCAAGATACGAAGAAAACCTTCATCTGCAAGCTATTATGAAATCAATGGATTATGATGTGAAACTGTTTGAACTTCAAGGCTTTGACCATGGCAACGTAGTAGTTCCCGCCGCAGAACTACTTCTTCGCTTTGTGAAGAAGCATTCGGAAGAGAAATAGCGCGCCGCCGATTGGTTTTCGGAATCCAAGTAGATACGGTTTGTGTTAAATTATTGATTTTTAATACGTTACAAAATTCAAATAAATTTTATTTTCTTGGCAGCAAACAAACTCATTCTGATAAGCAATAACCCGTGTTTAAAACGGCTGATCTGCG
>JAITPH010000165.1 GCA_031289515.1 Tannerella sp. | reverse complement strand
TGAACATACTGATAAACGGATATGTCCAGACGTCGAAGACGAACAGCCGGTTTGAGATCGGCAATGTAAACTCGTTTATCAGCGGAAATGCGCTGGAAGGGCTGCGTCTGAAGGTCGGCGGCAATACGACGGTCAATCTCAGTCGCCGACTGTTTCTCGACGGATATATTGCTTACGGATTCGATGATGACCGCATCAAGGGAAACGCTCTGGCGGAATATTCGTTCAACAGGAAGATGAATTTCAGGCAGGAATATCCGTTTCACTACCTCCGAGCCGAATATAAGTACGACATTAATTATATAGGTCAGCATTATCTCTATACGAATGCCGACAACATATTTCTGTTGATCAAACGGCGCGACAACAATCTGCTTACATACATCCGGAAAGCGGAATTGAGCTATTACAGGGAGAATTTCAAAGGCTTCGGTTATGGCGTTTCGTTGCGTCATCTGCGCGAATGGGCTACGCGCGACGTTCCGTTCGACCTGATAAGGGCTGACGGTACAACTGCGCCGACAGACCGTTACACGTCGGCACAGTTGGAGTTTTATATTCGCTGGGCGCCCGGCGAAAAGTTTTTTCAGTCGCGCAATGCCCGCTATCCCATCACTTTGGACGCGCCGATTATCACGCTCAAGCATACAATGGCGCGAAAGGGAATACTCGGAACAGACCATAACTACAACCGCACGGAGCTTGGCGTCCGCAAACGAATCTGGATGTCGCCTTTCGGATACATCAATTTCTACGGACAGGCAGGCAAGGTTTGGGATCGCGTTCCGTATCCGTTGCTGCTTATTCCGAACGCCAATTTGTCGTATACCATTCAGGCAGAGACGTTCCCCCTGATGGATCCGATGGAATTTATCCACGACCGGTTCGCTTCGATGGAAATGACGTACCACCTTAACGGCTGGATTTTCAACCGTATACCGTTCATCAAGGCGTTGCAGTTTCGCGAGGTTTTATCGTTCCGAGGCTGGTATGGCGAACTGAGCAAAAAAAACAATCCTTTTATGAACGGCGAAGGCTTGTTTTGCTTCCCGGCGAACACTTTTATGATGGGCGACATGCCTTATATGGAATGCGGCGCGGGAATTGATAATATCTTCAAGATCTTGCGTGTAGACTACGTTTGGCGGCTGTCGCACCGTAATCACAAAGGGTCGCCGAACAACGGTTTGAGAATAAAAATGAGTTTTTCTTTTTGATAATTCAAATATTATATCTACCTTCGCACAAATTTATGAAAAAAGAAAAGTTTCATATCGAATATGTGTTTGACAAGATTTCAAAACGGAGTTTATGGAATCACATAACAACACCGCCCGGTTTGTCGTCATGGTTTGCCGATAGTGTAGACATTGACGGTAATACGTATGTATTTTCGTGGGACAAATTGAAAGAAACGGCTAACGTCGTGTATCTCAAGCCCGATGTATGTATACGTTACAGGTGGGAGGACGACGACGAGAATGTCTATTTCGAGTTTCGGGTAAATACCGTTGAGCTTACGGGCGACGTGACTCTCGAAATAACGGATTTTGCGGAGCCGTCGGAGAAAATGGATTCCATCAGTCTGTGGGAATCGCAGGTAGAAGAATTGAAAAGAACGTTAGGAGTGTGAAAAAGGTATGCGCAGGATAAAGCGATTGGATTTCTTTCTGTTGAAGACATTTCTGCCGTTGTTTATAATGACGTTCGGAATATGTCTGTTCATATTTATGATGCACTTTCTTTGGCAGTTCGTCGATGAGATGGTAGGCAAGGGAATCAGCATGGATGTGATAGCCAAATTATTCTCTTATGCGGCAATGACTTTTGTTCCGCAGGCTATGCCGCTTGCGATACTCTTTGCTTCCCTGATGACATTCGGGAATCTCGGCGAACAGTCGGAGTTGATGGCTATGAAGTCGGCGGGAATATCGCTGATTAGAATCATGAGGCCGCTGACCGTATTCCTCGTTTTCGTCGCCATATCGGCATTCTTCTTTCAGAACAATATAATTCCGGTCTCGCAGGTCAGGTTTTATACAATCCTCTATTCCGTCAAACAGAAATCTCCCGAACTTGCAATACCGGAAGGCGTTTTTAATACCGAAATAAACGGAAAGAACATCTACGTCAAGAAGAAAGACAACAGGAACAAACTGCTTAAAGACGTGATGATATACGACTATTCGGACGGATTCAACAACGCCCGCGTCATAGTCGCCGATTCGGGTCGCCTCAAGACGTCGTCGGACAAGAAATTTCTGATAATGACGCTCTACAGCGGCGAATCGTTTGAAAATGTCAAGGGAAACAAAAACAGGGTAAAGGATGCCAAAGACGCTGTGCCGTATCGCCGCGAAACGTTCGATTTTATGGAAATGCTGATAGAGTTCGACGAAAATTTCAACATGCGCGACGAATCGCTGTATCAGGGCCGCTATATCGGAAAAAACATAACCAGTCTGCAACGCTCGATAGATTCGATGACCGTCCGCATCGACAGTATAAAGATGCTTGAATCGAAGGCATTGTTTGCCAAGTCTTACCGAAAGACGCTCGCCCGCTACGAAAGCGCGCCCAAGCCGCAGGAACAGCCGGACAGCGTAAAAAACAGCGTTTTGAACTTCGACAGCCTCTACAAAACGCAGGAAGCAAACATCAAAGCCTCCCTGCTCTCGTATTCAAAGCGCAGTATCGAGAATTTCAAGATGGATTACGGATATAAAAACGAAACTCTAAAGAGCGAAAGCGGGGAAATAAGAAGGCATCATACCGAGATGCACAAGAAATTTACGCTCTCGATTGCCTGCCTCGTGTTTTTCTTTATCGGCGCACCGCTCGGAGCCATTATCAGAAAAGGCGGTCTGGGCGCTCCTGCCGTGATTTCGGTCTTCCTGTTTCTCGCCTACTATGTTATCGATACTATCGGATACAAGCTGGCGCGCGAAGGAGTATGGCCGCCTTGGCAAGGCATGTGGCTAAGTTCGTCGGTGTTGCTGCCGTTAGGCGTTTTCCTGACATACAAGGCGGTAAACGATTCCGTGATTATGAACGCCGAAACATATCTTGACGCACTGAAACGGCTTGTCGGCAAACGCGAAAGCCGCGTTATAGAGAAAAAGGACATTATCATGGAAACGCCCGATTACGGAGCGGTCGAAACGAGCCTGACGGAACTGAAATTATCATGCCTGACATACCTGTCGAACAACAAGCGGTGGTTTCATTATTTCCAGTTCTGGCGGCAAAGCGGCGTAGACAGGGAAGCGGCGAGGATAGCTCTCGAAGTCGAAAGCATCGTCGAAATACTGAAAAACTCCGACAACAATCTTGTTCTGAATAAAACGATGGATTTCCCGATTATAAATAATTATCGACTTATCGACCGGCAAATAAGCCCCGGGGCGGGTATGGCGCTGGCGCTGCTTTTTCCGGTCGGAGGATTCGTATATCTGATAGCGATATATCGCCGCAAACTCTTGCGTCAGGATATGAATACCGCGATGAGGATTTGTGACGAGATGACAGAAATAATCAATGACAAATATTATGCAAGAAATTAAACTGAATACAATAGAAGAGGCTATCGAGGATTTCCGCGAAGGCAAATTCCTGATAGTCGTCGATGATGAAGACCGCGAGAACGAAGGCGATTTTATCGTTGCGGCGGAGAAGATAACGCCCGAAAAGGTAAATTTCATGGTCGGTCGCGGTCGCGGCGTCCTGTGTGCGCCGATAACGGAGGAGCGATGCGAGGAGCTGGCGCTGAACATGCAGGTGATACAGAACACCTCGCCGATGGAAACGCCTTTCACCGTCACGGTAGACAAACTGGGCGGCGGATGCACTACCGGCGTTTCGATGTACGACCGCGCGCAAACGATCGCGGCGCTTGCCGACCCGGCGACGAAATCTGCCGATCTGGGACGTCCGGGTCATATCAATCCGCTTCGCGCCAATTCGCGCGGCGTGCTTCGTCGCGCCGGTCATACCGAAGCTACCGTCGACATGGCTCGCCTGGCCGGTTTGTATCCTGCCGGAGCGCTTATCGAAATTCTTAACGGCGACGGCACAATGGCGCGTCTGCCGCAATTGATGGAAATGTCGGTTGCGTCCGGAATTAAAATCATCTCTATCCGCGACCTGATAGCTTACCGGCTGAAGACCGAATCGCTTGTAGAAAAAGGCGTCGAGGCGAAACTGCCTACCGCTTACGGCGATTTCAGGCTTATTCCTTTCCGCCAGAAAAGTAACGGACTCGAACACGTGGCTTTGATAAAAGGCTGCATTTTGGGCGACGAGCCTGTGCTGGTGCGCGTTCATTCGTCCTGCATGACGGGCGACATCTTCGGCTCGCTGCGTTGCGACTGCGGCGAACAGCTTCACAAGGCGATGCATCTCATCGAGCAGGAAGGCAAGGGCGTCGTCATCTATCTCAATCAGGAAGGGCGCGGCATCGGACTGATGGACAAGATTCACGCCTACAAACTGCAGGAAGAAGGCTTGGATACGGTAGATGCAAACCTCCACCTGTATCACAAGGCGGACGAGCGCGATTACGGGGTAGGGGCGCAGTTACTCCGTCATATAGGCGTTCACAAGATGAGACTTATGACCAACAATCCGGTCAAGCGCGTCGGACTTGAAGCCTACGGAATAGAAGTGGTCGAGAACGTACCGATCGAGGTCGAACCGAACAAGTACAACGAGTTTTACATCAGGACGAAGAAAGAGCGAATGGGACACGAAATACATAATATTAAATAAAAATATACGCATGGAACAATTATCTGCACGTTTGAACAGCCTGTCGCCCTCGGAGACGCTGGCAATGTCACAAAAGAGTAACGAGCTGAAAGCTCAGGGAATTGACGTCATCAATCTAAGTGTTGGCGAGCCGGATTTCAATACTCCGGAACATATCAAGTCGGCGGCCAAAAAGGCTGTCGACGACAATTTTTCTTTCTATTCTCCCGTTCCGGGATACGCGGATTTGCGCAAGGCTGTCGTGGAAAAACTGAAGCGGGAGAACTCGCTGTCGTTCGGCGTCGATCAGGTTATCGTGTCGGGCGGAGCCAAAC
>JAITPH010000138.1 GCA_031289515.1 Tannerella sp. | reverse complement strand
CGACGCTTTCCGCACAACTTATTATCACAGCGAAACGGCTTCGTCCGAGCTGGCTGTTTCGGTCAATCATGCCGGACAGGTTACCGCTGCCCTGCAACATCACTGGAATAGGAACAATTTCGACTATCAGCTGATTGCAGGCGAACAAAATGAAACGGATTTAGTTCTTGGCGGCGCGTGGACAGGCGACTTCAACGGACTGAACTTCCGGGGCGAGTTCTCGTACTTTCACCCCGCGACCGACATGGCAGATACAAGCGGAATCATAGCCATGTCGGTTGGAGCAGATTATATCTTTTCCAACTCGCTGATGTTGCAGGCGGAAATACTATATAATAATGTAGGAAACACGTTTGGCGGCAACGGCTTGATGGGATTGTATTCCGCCCCCTTATCGTCCAAATACCTGTCCATTTGCGAATGGAACATGTTTGCGCAGGCGTCCTATCCGCTTACTCCGCGACTGAATGCCTCGCTGTCGGGAATGTATTTTGTGGATATAAAATCCTGTTATGCCGGTTTGTCAATGGATTATTCCCTTGCCGAAAACCTCGATTTATCGGCTATCGGGCAATTCTTCGCCGCCATTGGCGATTCCGCATTAGGCGATATGCGCTTCGGATTGGGCTTTGTTCGCTTAAAATATTCTTTTTGATATTAAATACCACAAACAAGGTATTGTAGCATTGTTCGATTAATTGTACCTTTGTCGCCGTTAAAACGTGGAAATAACAAATATGAAAATATGAAACAGATATTCAAAAGTTTACCCTTTCGCTTGGCGATTGCTTTATTTGTCGGCATATCCGTCGGCCTTGTGGCTAACTCGGCGGTTATGCAGGTATTGATTACTTTGCAAAATTTGCTGAGCGCCCTGATTATGTTCATTATTCCCCTTATCATTATCGGGTTTATAGCGCCGTCCATCACCAAACTTGGCGGAAATGCTTCCAAATTATTGGGCATAGCTATTTTATTGGCATACCTGTCCAGCGTAAGCGCATCGCTTTTTTCCGCAGCTTCGGGTTATGCAATTCTGCCGCATCTGCATATAGTCAATGATGTAAGCGCTAATCGACCCTTGCCGGAAGTGATATTCGACCTGAAAATTCCACCCATCATGTCGGTGATGAGCGCTTTGGTCTTTTCGGTCTTAATCGGCATAACGGCTGCATGGAAGCGTGCCGACAAGGTTATCGCCGCATTGGACGAGTTTCAAGGCATGGTGATACTGATTGTCACCAAGATCATTATTCCCATTCTGCCGTTTTTTATTGCCTGCACGTTCAGTTCGCTTGCCTACGAGGGCTTGATAATGAAGCAGCTTCCTGTGTTCATAAAAGTTATTGCGATAGTCATTGTCGGTCATTTCATCTGGATAACGCTTTTGTATTTCCTTGCGGGGATATATGCGAAGAAAAGTCCGTTTCGTGTACTGCGGCATTATGCTCCGGCATACATGACGGCGGTCGGCACGATGTCGTCGGCGGCAACACTGCCGGTAGCGCTCAGCTGCGCCCGGAAATCCGACGTCCTGAATCGCGATATGATTGACTTCGGCATACCTTTGTTTGCCAACATACACTTGTGCGGATCGGTACTTACGGAGACGTTTTTTGTGATGACCGTTTCGCAGGCGCTTTATGGAAGTTTGCCGCCGTTGTCTTCCATTATTTTGTTCAGCGTATTGTTGGGAATATTTGCCATCGGAGCGCCCGGCGTTCCGGGCGGAACGGTGATGGCGTCGTTGGGACTTATTGTCAGCGTACTTGGATTTGACGCCGCAGGCACAGCCCTGATGCTTACCATCTTTGCTCTGCAAGACAGTTTCGGTACGGCTTGCAATGTAACAAGCGACGGAGCATTAACGTTGATACTAAGCAAATATTACAGCAGGCACAAGAAGACAGAAGTTTAGCGTTCCCGAAAGAAGGGGTTGTTTGATTTCTCAAAAGATATTGACGAGGATAAGCCGTGACCTGGGTATATGACGGTGCGGTCGGGTAGGGTCAGGAGCTTGCTTTTGATGCTTGAAATCAGGACTTCATAGTTGCCTCCCCAGAGGTCGGTGCGACCAATGCTACCGTTAAAAAGGGCGTCGCCGGTGAAAGCGATGTTGTCGGCTTCGCTGTAGAAAGCAAGGCTTGCAGGCGAATGACCCGGTACTAAAAGCGCTTTCAATGCCGACGCCCCAAAGTATATCTTGTCATTATCTTCTATAAACCGTTCAGGCTCAATGTCGTCAAATTTCGTAGAAATACCGAAAGAGGCCGCCTGCATTGCAAGTGTTGGAATATCCGGAAGCCGTTCCACTTGATGCAATTCCGGTTTTACGCCGTATTTGCGAAAAATAAAGGCATTGCCAATCGCATGGTCAAGATGATAATGCGTACACAACAGCCGTTTCAAAGTCAGCCTTTCTTCGTCGATGAAGGCAGAAAGCGTGTTTTCCTCACCCCGCGTCATACATCCGCAATCTATCAGCGCCGCTTCCCGCGTTTCATCGTACAAAAGATAGGTATTCTCTCCGAAATAGTTGAATACGAACTGTTTAACTGTTATCATAAAGCTATATAAATCACTTTTTTAGTTTCAAAAAATTCTTCATCGAAATAGTCGCCAAGCTCTGTTGAGATGACGTTTTTGCCGAAAGGCGTCATCTCTTTTTTCAGGTCTCCGCCTTTGAGACAAATCAATCCGTTCGGCAGCGCGTTATGATGCTTATTATCAATATTTTTCCTGACAAGTTTTGCCAATTCGGGCAGCGACGTCAGAGCGCGGCACACGACGAAGTCGAACTTCGCTTTTTCATCCTCGATGCGACAATGCTTCGCGGTAACGTTAGCAAGTCCGACTGCTCCGGCAACCGCTTCGACGACTTTTATTTTCTTCCCTGTACCGTCGATCAGGTGAAAATGAACATCGGGAAACATAATCGCCAGCGGTATTCCCGGAAAACCTCCACCTGTCCCGACGTCCATTATCCTTGTGTCGCCGGTAAAATGTATGAATTTCGCAATACCCAGAGAATGAAGAATATGACGCTCGTAAAGATTTTCTATATCCTTTCGCGAAATCACGTTAATCTTAGAGTTCCATTCGGCATACAATTCGCCCAAAGCATCGAACTGACTTGACTGATAATCGGATATTTCAGGAAAATATTTCTTGATAATCAAGTTCATAGTTCATTTGGCAAGAGGTGAAACCGGAGAATTTTCGCGAAGGAGATGCCGTATTGTGCCGAAAGGCAACGAAACGACGGTTAATCCCACAGAATACGGCGCTATCTCATACTGGTTGTAACTGTACGTTATACCTGTTTCGTCGACATAAAAGTTGTTGTTTGGTCGTATTTCCTTGGCATTGTAATACCCCAAACTCTCTATTTCGCGCGTATTGTTATCTGCGGCTATCTTATCGACAATTATTTTTGCGAGTTCGTCCTGATAACCGTCAATGAAAATATCTTTTTCGTACAATCTGTCGCCTGTCTCAAGGCTATAAACGAGGTAGTTGACATTATATCCGCCATGTGCGCCGCCGACAAAAAAATCATTCAAAAACCTGTAACTTAACAAGTTTCCTTTATTAAATATCACTTCCGTCGAATTTTTAACATATTGCATAAACCACGTATCGCCGGAAAGGTCGTCGCCTGCCTGATATGTTTCGCTTACAAATTTTTCATAACCGATTTCACTCGCTTTATTGCTCTTTCCGATTAAATCCTCAAACGAAGTGTAGGAACTGCCCTCGTCGGATAAGGAATTTATCATATTGCGGTTTATTTTCGTTATTATCTCTTTATCCTTGTATTCGGCGGGAACGATGTACCGATCCTCAAGCAGGATATAAGGTTTTGTCGAATCGTCGAACATGAAATGCTTGACGATTGATGTAACCGTATCAAATTTAATATCG
>JAITPH010000081.1 GCA_031289515.1 Tannerella sp. | reverse complement strand
ACGCCGTCCTCGTCTTCTATTTCCACCTCGATTTGGGCTACGCCGCGATTGCTGCATATTTCATCCTTATATGCCTTTAATGCAATCCTTGCAGGCTGTTTGGAGGTGCGGAGGGTATGGGTGCAAATCACGTTACCGTCGGCGTCGAAGCCTTTTGCCGTGAGGACGCCGGGCTTGTAGGGCATCTCCCAGCCTACGATTCCGGTATTGTCGTCGTAGTCGCGGACTTCGCCGACAGGCTCTCCGTTGAGGAACAGTTGCACTTTCCGGGCATTCGTGTAGCAGACGATGTTCACCTGCTGACCCTCTTCATAGTTCCAGACAGGCCATGCGTCCGCCGAAAGCTGTGCGCGCCGTCCGCCGAAAGCGGGATACGAGCCGAGACGGATTGCAGGCCCGTCGCTCCACAGCGCTCTCCGGAAATAGCCGCGCGGCTTGACGTACCCGGCAAAGTCGAGCAGTCCGGAATAAAACCCGCGCGCGGGCCAGACGCCCGATTCGCCGAGATAGTCTATGCCTGTCCAGATGAACTGGGCGAAGATGTGTTCGTTGTCTCTGACCGCTTTCCATGCCGCCATGTCGTGACGGTTCTCGCTGCCGAAAATTATGCGCCGGGGATAGGTTTTATGGTCGCTTTCGTAGCGGTCTTCGGTGTAGTTGTATCCTGTTATGTCCAGAGCGTTGGGATATTCCGTTTCGTTGGACATGGCTACGCCCGCAAGTCCGGCTGTAACCGGGCGCGACGTGTCGTATCGCCGGATGACGGCCGTCAGCCGTTTGGCGATGTCGCCGAGGCGGTTGGCGTCGGGAGCGTCTTTCCTGTATCCGCCGAATATCTTCTGCGTAAAGCCCTGACCGTCGCCGTCCAGCACCGGATGCGAATAGGGATCGTTCGGATAGTCCACCTCGTTGCCGATGCTCCATGCGAAGAGCGAGGGATGATTGCG
The DNA here is from genome assembly GCA_031289515.1 of Tannerella sp. Lineage (GTDB taxonomy): Bacteria > Bacteroidota > Bacteroidia > Bacteroidales > Tannerellaceae > Tannerella. The sequence goes on along the minus strand of JAITPH010000081.1, from coordinate 2,718 downwards.
GTCGCGCCTTACGCCGTCGCCCAAATCCGTATCGCTCCATTCGCCGAAATAGTCGGAGCCGCCCTGAAATCCCGGCTCTCCGACGTTCCAGCCCTTCAGCCACTTGCGCTTGGGAAATTCCCACTCGTCGAAAACCTCGTCCATGACGAACAGTCCGAGCCGGTCGCACAAGTCGTAAACGTCCGGATTGTGCAGGTTGTGCGTCAGGCGGATGGCATTGCATCCCAAATATTTAAGCGTCAGCAACCGGCGTTCCCATACCTCGCGCGGAACGGCTGCTCCGAGCGCTCCGGCGTCGTGATGGATACACAGCCCTTTCATTTTCATCTGTTTGCCGTTTAGGGAGAAGCCCCTGTCGGGGTCGAAATCCAGCCGGCGGATACCGGTTTGGGTCGCAGTTTCATCGACGACACGGCCCGCTTCGGTAACGGTCGTTTTCAACGTATATAAATATGGCGATTCGGGATTCCAGAGATGCGGGTTGCTTACTTTTAGAGAGGCGACCGTTTTTTGTCTGCCTCCGGCTGCAAGTTTCAGCGAGGCGGCGCCGGAAGCCACGACTTTGCCGTCGGCGTCAAGCAGTTTGTTGCTCACCGTGAGACTGACTGACTGATCCGTATTGTTTTCCGTTTCACATTCCACTTTCAACTCCGCGCGCCTGTCCGAAACCGTCCCGGGATAGCAGAAGACGCCCCACTGCGCGATGTGCACCGGGTTTGCGTATACCAGCCAGACGTTGCGGTAGATGCCGGAGCCGGAATACCAGCGCGAGTCGGCGTACTGCGAATGGTCGACGCGGACGGTCAGCAGGTTTTCGCCGCCAAACTCGACGTGCGGCGTCATGTCGTACATGAACGAAACGTAGCCGTTGGGACGCTTGCCCAGCAGTTTGCCGTTGAGATAGACCTCGCTGCGGTTTTGAATCCCCTCGAAATAGATGTAAATCCGTTCGCCCTTCCTGTCTGCGGGAACGGAGATGTTTTTCCTGTACCATGCGATGCCTCCGGGCAGATAGCCGGTACAGGCGGCCAGCGAAGGATTGAGAACGCCTTCGACGCTCCAGTCGTGGGGCAGGTTCAGCGTTCGCCACTGCGTCTTTTCGTCTGTCTCGTCGCCGGGAAAGAACTCCCATTTGTCGTTTATTTTCTGAGGCGTCCCAAACGAGACTTGTGCCTGTAAAGCGTTTTGTGAAATAAAGAACATCACAAAACAAAAGGATACGATTTTTGTTTTCATTGTTTTTGTTGTTTTTGATATACTCTTACTGTGCCGGCGGAGGCGGTTTCCTTATCGAAGATGCTCAAATCCCACTTGTCAAGCCACTTCAAAACAGGCAATCCGTTTTCAAACAGGACAGGCAGCCAGATATAGCGTCCGTCGATCGGAAGTTTCGGCGTCCACCGGTCTGCCATGAAGATGAAAGCGTCTTTTTTGCCCTGAACAGGCAGTATGAATGTGCTTTGCGAATTAAACGTCAGGTCGGCGTCGTTGCCCACGCACGGATTCGGATGCTGCGTCCATGTTCCCATGATGTTGTCGGCTGTGAAAAGGCGCGCCGCATTTGGCGACCAGCCTGTGCAACCGGAGGTTATCATGTAATATTTGCCGTCTTTTTTGAATATCGCGGGCGCTTCGTTATGTCCGGCAGGCGAGATGCGAATGTATTTGCCGGTATGACCGAGATAGTCGTCCGACAGTTCGGCCAGATGTAAGGTGAGGTTTTCTTCCGATGAATAAATATGATAGGCTTTGCCGTCGTCGTCGACATAAAGCGTCATGTCGCGCGACATTTGTCCGCCTTCCAAATCGCGGCGAACAAACATTCCGCCGACAGTAGCGATGCTCCATTCGTCGGTCCACCAGTCCTTGTAGTCGGAGACTTTTGCCGTTGCCATCCTCTGTTCTTCCGTCATGTTTGCGGCGAAATGTCCGGCGTTCGGGCGACAGGATTTCAAATATTTGTAAGGTCCTGCGACGTTATCGCTCACAGCTATGCCTACCCGCGCCGCGTTGTAGCCCTTGTCTTTCAGCTCGAGGTGGAAATACATGACGAACTTCCCTGTTTTTGCGTTGAATATCACCTTGGGACGCTCGATAATACATCCCTGCGTAATATCGCTGCCCGGATTGTCGGTAACCACCGGCAACGCAACAGTTTCATATTTCCAATCGTAAAGATTGTCCGAAGAATAGCAGGTGACGCCAACAAAAGCGTTGTTCGACCGCTCGCCCTTATGCTCTCCAAACCAATAATATCTACCTTCATAATACAACATTCCGCCTCCATGAGCGTTGATGTGAACGCCACGGTCGTCGCGCCAGATTTCGCCCGGCGTAAAACAGCTCTGCGAGAATACCGCTATCGAGCTAATAATCAGCAAACAAAAAGTCATTCCAAATTTCATTTCAATCTATTTTAAAATTTTCAGCAAAAGTAATGAATAATATGGAATATCAGGTCAAATCCGCCCACAACATTTCATCCGAAACCGAAAATAATTCATTTCCTCTCGTGCATCATCAAATCTTCAATGATTGTCGTTAATTCCTCGACAGGGGTTTTCCATGTCAGGTATTCGTGCTGTCCTTCCGGGTCGTCCTGCCAGGTATTACTGCCATTGGGATGAACAATGATACGTCCTTTCACGGTGTTGAAATATTTTTCCGCGCCACGCACGGCAATAAGCGTAGTAGCTTCGTCCCAACTCATGCGCCCGT
>JAITPH010000071.1 GCA_031289515.1 Tannerella sp. | reverse complement strand
TATGTAAGCAGATTGTTGTCGCGCCGTTTGATCAACAGAAATATGTTGTCGGCATTCGTATAGAGATAATGCTGACCTATATAATTAATGTCGTACTTATATTCGGCTCGGAGATAGTGAAACGGATATTCCTGCCTGAAATTCATCTTCCTGTTGAACGAATATTCCGCAAGAGCGTTTCCCTTGATGCGGTCATCATCGAATCCGTAAGCAATATATCCGTCAAGAAACAGCCGGCGACTGAGATTGACCGTCGTATTGCCGCCGACTTTCAGACGCAGCCCTTCCAGCGCATTTCCGCTGATAAACGAGTTGACATTGCCGAACTCAAACCGGCTGTTCGTCTTCGACGTCTGGACATATCCGTTTATCAGTATGTTCAGCGCCCTTTCCGACCAGTAGTAGAGCGGCGCTTTGCGTAGCCGGGACATCATTTCGTCGACCGAATTGCGTTTTATGCCGTCAAGACCTTCGCGTTCCCTGTCCCAAAATTCTTCGCTCCGGCTGCGCGCTCCGTCCGATTCGACAACCGGCGATTTCTCCGCATAAACCGTCATGTCTTCGGATTTATCGAAAGTATGATTGCGGTATACGGCAACGCGACGCGCATAAATGCCTGCCATCAAATCGTTTATTTTGAAGACCATCGACATGTCGTTCCCTGTAAGAATCCGCGTTCCGTCTTCCGTGCGTTTATAATTCTGGCTTATCGACGCCTCGCTGACAAAATTCAGGTTTATATGGCGCGGAATGTTGAAATCCACTTTTTTTACAAAATAGGTCGAATCGAGCGTGACGTACAGATGCCCGACAAAACCGAAAGATTCGGAATTGAAGGGAGCAAAGCCCAAATCGACGCAAGTCTCGCCGTCCATCGACAACGTATCCAATAAATAGTATTTGTAGTAATTAGGCCCGATCGTCGAAAGCGGGCTGACAAACCTGTTAAGAAAAAGCTCTACGTTGTCCTGAAAAATATTTACATCCTGAAATGCATCTTCGACAAATTGCTTCATGCCGTCTTCGGAAACTATTTCTATCAGTCCTTCGCGCTTGTAGGCTCTGACTGTTTTTCTTTCCGTACGTGGCGATTTCCGATAGAAAAAATCTTCTATAATCTCCTCATTGTAAAGGGGCAAAATATACTTGCCTTTGACTGTCGTCGAATCGACATAGTCTGTCATGAAATCAAATTTTCTGTATAATATACCGTTCGGGCGCGATTTTTCCATATCCAGATCGTAATGTGCGAAAGACCGCTGTTCGTATGTATTATAGCCGAAATAATCGCATTTGTCAGGCTCGTTCATGTTGCGGCGGTCAATGACATTCCGGACGAAAGCCACAGCAGGATTGTCTTTTTTTGTATATTTCTCTCTTTTCGGCTGCACAACGACCTCTTCAAGCGCGAACGGCAAAGGCTTCATTTTTACGTTCACCCTGTTAATTCCACGTTTCAGCCGGACAAAAACCGTCTCATAGCCAAGATACGAAACAGCGAGCACGGAACTATCCGTCGACGCTTTCAGATTGTAACCGCCGTCAAGGTCTGTAGTCGTTCCCACGGCAGTACCTCTAATAGATATGGATACGTAAGGCAAAGCCTCGTTCGTTATCGAATCCTTGACGTATCCTTCTATAAAAACGGTATTTTGCGAATACGAATTTCCGACAGCCAGCGTTGCGAGGAAAAATGTAATACACAATGTTTTATATTTAATCATTATATTTTTAACATACCAATACGTTGTACAAAGATAGGTTTTATTTTTCATTTGACAAAAAAATGGTTTACATTTGCGCATCCTAAAATGGAGAAATAACAATTGTAACATTAAAGCATTTTATATGAAACCTATATTATTTGTACTTGCAGCCGGCATGGGTAGCCGCTACGGAGGATTAAAACAGTTGGACGGTCTCGGACCAAACGGCGAGACTATCATGGATTACTCGATATTTGACGCTATTCGTGGCGGATTCGGCAAAGTCGTTTTCGTTATCCGCAAGGATTTCGAGGACGATTTCCGAAAAAAAATTATCGGCAAATATGAAAATCATATCCCTGTCGAGGTCGTTTTTCAATCGCGGGACAAGTTGCCGGAAGGATTCGTATGCCCCGAAGATCGCACCAAGCCTTGGGGTACAAATCATGCCGTACTCATGGGAAAAGGCGTGATTAAAGAGCCGTTTGCCGTCATCAATGCCGACGATTTCTACGGACGCGACAGCTTTGCCGTCCTTGGAAAAGAGCTTTTGAACGCTTCCGGCCGGAAGAACGACTATTGCATGGTTGGTTTTCGCGTCGGAAACACGCTGAGCGAAAGCGGCTCGGTTGCTCGCGGCGTCTGCGAATCCGACGCCGACGGATACCTGACTACCGTCGTCGAACGCACGGCAATAGAACGTATCGACGGCGAAATACAGTTTATCGACGAAAACGGAAAGAAAGTTGTCCTCGACGAAACAGTTCCGGTTTCGATGAACATGTGGGGATTCACGCCGGATTATTTCGATTACTCGGAAGATTTTTTCAAGGTCTTCCTGCGCGACAATATCGGAAATCCCAAGAGCGAATACTTCATTCCGCTAATGGTGAACGAGCTTGTGACGAAACGGATTGCCCGCGTAAAGATTCTCGATACCGCCTCGAAATGGTTTGGCATCACGTATGCGGCCGACCGTCAGGGAGTAGTCGACAAGATACAAGCCCTGATCGATACCGGCGAATATCCCGACAAATTATTCTAAGGATTGTTTCCTTTTGAGGATTGCGGATAACTGTTCAAAGTTTACGTCTTCGGCAACGACGACGCCCTTGTCGTCTATCAGAAAGTTTCTCAAACCCTTCTTCAATCCGTACTTTTTGTACGCTTCGGAGCGTTCGCCGTTATTTTCGTGCAACTGTTTTGTCGCTTCGAGACGGTCTGCCTTCACTGTCCCTACAAAGACAGACGGCAATTCGTCCATCGAAACGGACACCATATCTATATTCGGTAAAAGTTTATTCCATAATCTTACGTTCTGCATACGCGAATTTGCGTCGTATGCCGCCCAGAAATGCAACAGGGTGTAACGCCCGGAACTGTTGGCAAACTTTATGCCGTCGTCTTCCAGCAACTTTATAGCAGGAGCAATGTAGCCCTGACGGAAACCTGTAGTAAGACCTGCTTTATCCGTCCCTGCAAACAGAAATAACGCCGCTGCAAAAACAGGATACAAATAAGTTCTAATCTTCATAACATACCTATTAAAAACGGCGGCAAAGGTATCCGTTTTTAATTATATACCCAAAGATTATTCAATAAACTATGTTAATATCTTGATTTCGGATATGTTTCCAAGCATTCGTATGCCTTCAAAAAGCCTTAAATACGAAGATTTTGAATTGACATTCACCTTGTAGATCAGGACGGCCGTGTTTTTGTCATAGTTATAATCATACGAAGAAGTCACAATATAAATGTTAAACGATTCTATCGTTTCATATATCTTTTTGAGGTCGGGCGACGAGGTTGAGCATACTATCGTCAGTATCTTGTTGACGCCCGAAAGCATCATTTTCTTTTCAAGAAGTTCGAGCGAAACGAGCACCATAATGGTGAGAACGGTAACGACTATTGCCTCGATGTACATTCCCGCGCCAACGGCAAGTCCGATTACGGCGACAACCCAAATACAGGCGGCGGTAGTAAGTCCGTAGACGCTGCCGTGACTTTGAATGATAGCGCCTGCGCCGAGAAATCCTACGCCTGTAAGCACCTGAGCGGCTATGCGGCCGGGGTCGCCGTTGAGAAAGTCGGGATACGTCTGCGGTATCCAAATCGACAGCAGCATTGCGAGAGTTGAGCCGAGACAAATCAGCGTAAACGTCCGCAAACCGGCTTCACGGCGACGAATCTGCCTCTCGACGCCGATTATCGCCCCGAGCAGAAAACTTGCGAGTAAACGGACCAATGCCGTATACACGTTTATATCCGTCGATAGTATTGTTTCTTTTAGAGCTGTGTATAAATCCATTTCGTTATTGTTATTTTGAACTTTTAGCGTGCTCTACTCTGGTTGTATACGGATAGATGAGCGAAGTATATGCGTAAATGCTTTTACAGTGCAGGACTTTCAGCGACGGCATGGGCGCAAGCTCGACGACTTTCAGCGACGGATGCGTGCGTATGTCCATCTCTGCAATCTGGTTGTTCATGCAGCGCAGATGCTTCATCGACGGAATTTCGTCCACGTCTATCCGCGACATCCTGTTGCCGTAGCAATAGTAGTTTTCAAGCGCCCTGTTATGCGTCAAGTCCACATAAGTCAGGAAATTATTCCCGCAATCGAGGGTGACAAGCGAAAAGTTTTGAGAGACGTCCATTTCGGGTATTTGATTATTGCTGCAATTCAGTTCTTTCAGGGATTTATTGCGGGCGACGAGGATATTTATCATCACATTGCCGCTGCAATCAAGTTTTGCAAGCTCCGTCAGATGACCTGTGGCTATGCCTTTCAGTTTGTTGTCGTTGCATATCAGGCTGTCTATCGAAAGATTCCGGCCGACGTCGAGCGTCTCAAGATGATTGTTTCCGCAGTCGAGCGTCGTCAGTTTCCTGTTGTTGCTCACGTCAAGTTCGATGAGGCGAACGGAATTGCAGCGCAGTTCGACAAGCTCGGTGTTATTGCTTACATCTATTACTACCAGATTATTGCGGCTGCAAACAAGCGATTGCAGCGACTTGAAATATTCAATCCCTTCCAGTGACTGTATTTTTCTGTTCGAACAGTCCAATTTTCTGACCGCTCTTGCCTCGCCGCCCGAAACGACGCCGTCGCCGTCGGTATCGAAGGCGGCAACGGCAAACGCATTGAAAGCCGAATCGGGAAAAACGACAGCGCCGCTATATGTGTTCAGGTCTTCTATCCTTTTTCTTCTGCTCGCGAGTTCGACGTCCAAGTAGTTACGGTTGGCTTCGGCTTGCATGCGCACTTCGCGCTTTCTTCTCTCCGATTCCGCCGTTTCTTCGGATGTATACGCGACTTTGCCGGGCTTCGCCGCTTTCGTCGTTTTCGATGTTTTCGACG
>JAITPH010000007.1 GCA_031289515.1 Tannerella sp. | reverse complement strand
TCTCCCGTCATTCGCAATCTCTTACAATAACGAAATTCGCAAACACTACGCCAATAAAGGATAGTCTGCCGTCATTGCGAGCCTGCGAAGCAATCCGGCGCCCTGTATTTCCGGATTGCTTCGTTCCATATAATGACGAAAACGCGCAAAGACTTTGCCAATAAAGGACAGTCTGCCGTCAATTCGAGGTACGAAGCAAAACAGAGCCCATTATAATAATTGTTTTGTTAGTTCCTCGCAATGACGGACATGAATATCACGTCAAGTTGAGCGGAGCAAAGTGGAGACATCTCGTCAAAATCACAATATTTTGACGTGGATTTCGTTTTATATTGTACCTTTGCAGGACAAAAGTGGGGCGGAAATGAAAAAACAATTTTTTAAAATAGATGAATAAGTGGTTGAATATGAGACATTATTGGAAAAGATAAACATCCCGGAGGATTTGAGAAGTCTTCCGAAGAACGAATTGCCGGATGTCTGCGCGGAGTTAAGACGGTTTATAATTGATGCTTTGTCGCGTAATCCCGGTCATCTCGGCGCGAGTCTCGGCACGGTCGAACTGACTGTTGCGCTGCATTACGTTTTCAACACTCCATACGACCGTATCGTCTGGGATGTCGGGCATCAGGCTTACGGTCACAAGATACTGACCGGACGTCGCGAAAGGTTTAACACACTCCGCAAACTTGGCGGCATAAGCGGCTTCCCAAATCCTGCCGAAAGCGAATACGACGCCTTCATTGCCGGTCATGCCTCGAACTCCATATCGGCGGCGCTTGGCATTTCGACCGCATTCGAGCTTAACAATGAAGACAATCGCCACGTGATAGCCGTTATCGGCGACGGTGCCATGACCGGCGGACTTGCTTTTGAAGGACTTAACAACGCCTCGAACAATCCGAACAATCTGCTTATCATCCTCAATGACAACGACATGGCGATAGACCATAACGTAGGCGGGATGAGCCGTTATTTGGTCGATATAACCACAAGCCAGACCTACAACAAAATGCGCTACGAAATGTACAGAATAATGCGCCGCATGAACCTGATAACCGAAAACAGGCGGGAAAACATTCTGCGCTTCAACAACAGCCTGAAAGCGTTGATTTCGAGGCAGCACAATCTCTTTGAAGGCTTCAGCATCAGGTATTTCGGGCCTACTAACGGACATGACGTACTCAATCTGGTGCAAAAAATGAACGACATCAAAGATATGAAGGGTCCGAAACTGCTGCACATAAAAACGCAGAAGGGAAAAGGCTTCAAACCGGCGGAGGAATCGGCGACGGAATGGCATGCGCCGGGACGCTTCAACAAAGAGACCGGCAAGCGCATCTTCACGATAGACATGAATCAGCCGCAGCTTTATCAGGACGTCTTCGGGCATACGCTTGTAGAGCTTGCGGAGCGCGACGAGAGGGTTGTAGGCGTCACTCCCGCGATGCCCACAGGCTGTTCGATGTGTTTTATGATGAAGCGATTCCCTGAGCGTGCTTTCGACGTCGGCATAGCCGAAGGACATGCGGTTACATTTTCGGCAGGACTTGCCAAAGAAGGCATGATACCGTTTTGCAATATCTATTCATCGTTCATGCAGAGGGCATACGACGAAGTCATCCACGACGCCGCCCTGCAAAAATTGCATGTCATTTTCTGTTTGGACAGAGCCGGGCTTGTAGGCGAAGACGGCGCGACGCATCACGGAGCTTTCGACCTCGCCTGTTTGCGGCCTGTCCCAAACCTGACCATCGCTTCGCCGATAAACGAAGTAGACCTGCGCAACCTGATGTATACAGGCTATCAGGACAATGCCGGAACTTTCGTCATCCGCTATCCGCGCGGTAAGGGCGAGTTTCCTGACTGGCAGCAACCGTTCCGGATAATGCCGGTCGGCAAAGGCGTCAAGTTGCGCGCAGGCAGCGACATAGCCGTCCTGTCGATAGGCCCGATCGGAAACGAAGTGAGAAAAGCAATAGACATGATAGAAGAAGGCGGGAAGTCGGTCGCCCACTACGACATGATATATCTGAAGCCTGTCGACGAGGAAATATTGCATGACGCAGGCAGAAATTACAAAAAAATCATAACGGTCGAAAACGGCGTCCGCACAGGCGGACTTGGCAGCGCCGTAGCGGAATTTATGACCGAAAACGGATATACTCCGAGAATCAGGCGAATAGGCATTCCGGACAGATTTATAGAACACGGCTCCGTAAGCGAACTATACAAAATATGCGGCATGGATGCGGAAAGTATTTATAATGAATTAACATCAAACGACTTATAATGAAAATATTAATAGCAGGAGCAGGCGAAGTCGGGACGCATTTGGCAAAAATGTTGTCGAATGAAAAGCATGATATAATCTTAATGGATCCCAACGAAGACAAGTTGGCGTTTACACATTCGGGGATGGAAATATTGCCATTCGTAGGCAGTCCGACCTCGCTTGGCGCGCTTGAAGAAGCCGGAATCGAAAAGATAGACCTGTTTGTCGCGGTCACGCCCAACGAGACGGAAAATATAACATCCTCAATGCTTGCGGCGAAAATGGGAGCAGGCAAGACATTGGCGCGCGTAAACAACTACGAATATCTGTTGCCCAAGAATCAGGAATTTTTCAGGAATATAGGAGTAGATTCGATGATATATCCCGAAATGCTTGCGGCAAAGGAGATTGAAGCGGCAATCAAACTGCCTTGGACGCGGCAGTCGTGGGATTTGTTCGGCGGCTCCATCATTCTTGTAGGCGTGAAAGTGCGCGAAAAAGCCCCGATTGTAAACAAATATCTTATCGAATTAGCCAAAAACGAATTTAAATCTTACCACATAGTAGCAATAAAGCGCAATAACGATACTATAATACCGCGTGGAAACGACTGTATTCTGGCAGGCGACATCGTGTTTTTCACTGCGCAGAAAAAAAATGTGGACGAGATTCGCAAGCAAACAGGCAAGGAGGACGTCGAAGTGAAGAAAGTCCTGATAATGGGAGGCGGACGCATTGCCTTGCTTGCCTCCAGATATTTGCCGAGCCATATTCAGATAAAAATAATCGAGACGTCGAGAGAGAAAAGCATCCGTATCTCGGAAAAAGTGCCTGAAAACGTGCTTGTCATAAACGGAGACGCCAGAGACCCCGAACTGCTTATGCAGGAAGGCGTTCACGATTCGCAAGCATTTATCGCGCTAACCGAAAATTCGGAGACAAACATACTTGCCTGCCTCGCCGCAAAACGTTTCGGCGTTTTCAAGACGATTGCGCAAGTTGAAAATATAGATTACATTTCGCTGGCAGAAAAGTTGGATATCGGGTCGATAGTAAACAAAAAGCTCATAGCTGCAAGTCATATCTACAATATGCTGCTCAATGTCGATGTGTCAAATGTGAAATGTCTTGCAATAGCCAACGCCGACGTAGCCGAACTCATTGCAAGTCCCGGCTCAAGAGTTACGCGAAAGAAAGTGAAAGACCTCCGTCTGCCCAAGGATATAACGCTCGGCGGATTGATCAGGGAAGGCGAGGCGATACTGATAGAAGGCGAAACGCAGATACTGTCAAACGACAGCGTCGTGGTATTCTGCCTTGATACGGCAATGAACAAACTCGAAGATTATTTTCATTAACAAATACGGTCATGCGTTTAAATCTACTGTTTATAATAAAGACTTTAGGTTCGATTCTGATTCTTGAAACGGTGTTCCTGCTTATTGCGACAGGTGTAGCTTTTGCTTATGGCGGGTCGGACGAGAAGCCGATGCTTATTTCGTCGATTGTTATGGGCGTTGCCGGATTAGCCCTTTTCATTGCCGGTTACAAGGCAAACGAATATCGCGCGGGACGCAGGGAGGGCATGTTGACGGTAAGTCTGACATGGATTATACTCTCGTTTTTCGGGATGTTGCCTTTTTATCTCGGAGGATACATAGACAACATTACGGACGCTTTTTTCGAGACGATGTCGGGTTTCACCACTACCGGAGCGACAGTGATTAACAACGTCGAAGCGTTGCCGAGAGGCATACTTTTCTGGCGCAGCCTCACGCAATGGGAAGGAGGCATAGGCGTAATAGTCTTTTCCGTGGCGTTGCTTCCCATGTTCGGCGGCGGAGCGTCGCATCTGTACGATTCGGAGGCGACAGGATTCACGCACGAGCGATTCCGTCCGCGCGTGACGCAGGTAGCCAAACGACTTTCGGGTATTTATCTGCTTTTGACGATTCTCATAACATTTTTTTTATGGATAGGCCCGATGGACTTTTTCGACGCTCTTAATCATGCCATGTCGAGCATTTCAACAGGCGGATATTCGACAAAAAACATCAGCGTCGCATATTGGGATTCGTCATATATAGAATGTGTCCTGATGTTCAGCATGTGCATGGGAAGCATGAAATTACAGCTCTTTTATTTTGCTTTAAAAGGCAATTTCAAGCAGTTGAAAAATGACGAGGAAACGCGATGGTATCTTGTTTATTTGCTGATAATGACAGGGATAACCATCTGTTGGCTGTTAGTGAACGGCTTTTTGTCGGGGCAGGTAGACGCTTTGAGTGTTATACAGAAAAGCGCTTTTCAGGTAATATCGTTAGCCTCGACGACAGGCTTCACGACAGTCGATTATGTGTCATGGGGACAGTTTTTCTGGTTAATAGCCATCATACTGATGCTTATTTGCGGATGCGGCGGCTCTACAAGCGGCGGCATGAAGATGGGACGGGCTATGATAGTCGTGAAAAACATGTTCAACGAATTTAAGAAACAAACGCATCCGACGGCAGTACTGCCGGTTCGGGTGAACGGACGCGCCGTTTCGCAGGAAATAATCCGCCGCGTACACGTCTTCGTACTTGTATATTTAATCATTATCGTATTCAGTTGGGCAGTTCTGCTGATCAGCGGATTGACGTTCGACGAGGCTCTCGGCACCGCCATGACCGCCATGAGCAATGTCGGGCCGTCGCTCGGATTGCTCGAAAGCGGCAATCTGTACGACATTCCGACGGCATCGAAATGGTACGTTGCAATCCTGATGATTGTCGGACGTCTTGAGATTTTTACCATTCTGACAATCTTACTGCCAGGCTTCTGGAAGCGCTGATTATAACATATTTAATTTTTAACATACAAAAATATACGCTTTTGCCCTTTTTTTCGTTATACTTTGGCATCAGTATCTAATAACGAAAAGATGATTGAATACATAAAAGGCGAAATAGCGGAACTGTCGCCGACGCAAATGGTGATAGAATGTAGCGGAATAGGTTATGAACTAAGCATTTCCATTACTACATACAGCGCTTTTAACGGTTTGAGGGAAGGGAAAATATTCGTATATGAAATTATTCGCGAAGATGCGCATCTGTTGTACGGATTCGCCACCCGCGAAGAACGCGAACTTTTCCTTTTGCTTACGTCGGTTTCGGGCGTCGGGCCAAACACTGCGCGCATGATTTTGTCGTCGCTGCAACCCGACGATCTGGTCAATGTCATTGCTTCGGGCGACGACGTCAGCCTTACCACAATCAAGGGAATAGGAAGCAAAACGGCGCAACGCATTGTCGTCGATTTGAAGAACAAAGTCAAGCCGGTAGAAAGCATGTACAAAAACGCCAGAACGATGCGCGGAAACGACCGGGAGACGAACGAAGGCGCCGTTGCCGCGTTGGTGATGCTTGGCTTCCATAGGCCGTCTTCGCAGAAAGCTGTTGATTCGATACTGAAAAACACGCCTTCGCTGAGCGTGGAACAAGTTATAAAAGACGCATTGAAAATGCTCTGAAATAAAGAAAAGATTAATGAGACGGGCAGCAAAATATATTACAATAGTTTCCGCATGTATTTCCGGCATATTCGCTTTGAATGCCGGTTATCCTTCGTTGCGTGCGGAGAAGCGCGCTTTTGAAGCGGAAGCGGTTGCGCCCGAAGATACCGTTACCAAGCCCCGCATACCTGTCAAGAAGACCGTTCCCGAAGAATACGAAGACCTCAACAACACATCTCAATCCGACCTTCGCGATCCCGAAAACCTGAAAACGGAAGTCGAATACGACCTGAGAACAGGCAATTACAAAATACGCTCGAAGATAGGCGACTCCGATCTGGGAACGCCGTTGATGATGACGCCCGAAGAATATCAGAGATACAGCCTGCGCCAATCGTTATACCAATATTTTCAGGAACGCAACAAGATAGCTTTGGACAGTCTGGGAGAAGGCGGTCAAGGCGGCGGCAAAGGCGGCAGTCGCGGCAACGTTGCGTTCAATCCGATGGATATTCAGCTCCTCGACAATGCTATCGTCGACAAGCTGTTTGGTCCGGGCGGCGTCCGTCTCAAGTCGCAGGGAAGTCTGGGAATAGATTTGGGACTGAAAACGAGCACGACAGACAATCCCTCGTTGCCTGAAAGGTCGCGCAGCCGCACGTTTTTCAATTTCGATACGGACGTGCAGATGAACGTAAGGGCATCGGTAGGAACTAAAGTCGATTTCGACCTCAACTACAACACCGATGCGATATTCGGATTTGATGCGGCGAAGCTGAAACTCGGATATTCGGGCGAAGAAGACGAGATAGTAAAAGCGCTCGAAGGCGGCAATGTAAGTCTGGCAACCAACAACTCGCTGATACACGGCGGCGCGGCGCTGTTCGGCGTCAAGACAGACCTTCAGTTCGGCAAAATGCGCGTGAAAGCTATCGTAGCTCAACAGGAATCGGAATCGAAGACTATCGCCTCAAAAGGCAACTCGCAAATGACCGATTTCGAGATTATGGCAGACAACTACGACGATAACCGCCATTATTTTCTCGCTCATTATTTTCATGACACATACGACCGTGCAATGTCCAAACTACCGTATATTTCATCGTCCGTCTCGATCAATCGCATCGAAGTCTGGATAACGAACAAAAGCAGCAACTACGGACAATCGCGCAATATAGTTGCATTTTCCGACATCGGCGAAAGCGTTCACATAAGCAATCCGGTCTTCACTCCAACGGCGACAGGCTCCGAAAAAATCCCATACAACGAAGCAAACAACCTTTACCATACCGTATTGAACAATTATCCCGAAGCGCGAGAGATAAGCAAAGTGACGCAGACTTTCAACGGCTTCATCGAAGGCGGCAAAGACTATGAAAAGATCGAGAGCGCCCGCCTGCTGTCGGCTTCGGAATATACGCTCAATTCGCGGCTCGGATATATCTCGCTCAACACCAAACTGCAAACCGACGAGGTGCTTGCCGTAGCTTTCGAATATATATACAACGGAACGGTGTATCAGGTTGGAGAGTTTTCGAGCGATAACAACGAAAGCACAAACACATGCCTTTACCTGAAGACCCTGAAAGGCACTTCGCTGTCGCCTTCAATGCCTTTCTGGAACTTGATGATGAAAAATATCTATTCGCTGCTCAACGCTTATTCGATACAGAGCAAGAAGTTCAGGCTCGACATAGTCTATCAAAGCGACACGGCGGGAACTTACGTCTACACCATTCCCGAAGGAGACATAAAAGACAGGACACTGCTCAAGGTGATGAATCTTGACCGGTTGAACTCCAACAACGAAGTCGTTCCGGGCGGTAACGGCGACGGATTTTTTGATTTTGTCGAGGGTTTTACCATCAACACGAGTAACGGACGAATAATATTCCCTGTCGTCGAGCCTTTCGGGAAACATCTGCGCGAGGCAATAGGAAACGACGCCATCGCCGACAAGTACGTGTATCAGGAACTGTACGATTCGACGCTGACGATAGCCAAGCAGATTGCGGAGAAAAACCGGTTTATGATGCGCGGGCAATTTTCAGGCTCGTCATCGAACACGTTGAATCTAAACGCCACCAACGTTGCGCGCGGCTCGGTCATCGTCAAAGCCAACGGCATAGTACTTACCGAAAATGTGGATTATATCGTCAATTACAGTTCGGGAACGGTGACAATCCTCAACGAGAATCTGCTGTCGAGCAATGCGTCGATAAGCGCATCGCTCGAAGATCAGGCTTCCTTCAGCATGCAGCGAAAAACGATGCTGGGAGTAGACCTGAATTACGCATTCTCAAAGGATTTCAATTTTGGAGCGACGATAATGCACCTATCGGAGATGCCTCAGACGACGAAGATTTCGTTCGGCGAAGAATCCGTCAAGAACACCCTCTGGGGATTTAACTTCGATTATAAGGGTCAGAGCCAGTGGCTGACAAACATGTTCGACATGCTGCCGATACTGTCGCTGACACAGCCGAGCAGTTTCTCCGTCAATGCGGAATTTGCGCATCTTATAGCCGGACACTATCAAAACGAATATGCGGGCGAAAGTTCGTATCTCGACGATTTCGAATCGACGCAAAGCGAGTTTGACCTGCTTAATCCGTATTTCTGGAATCTGGCAAGCACGCCTTACGACAATAACACGACGACGGCGCTGTTTCCCGAAGCCGGACTGACAAACAATGTTGAATACGGCAAAAACCGCGCTCTGTTTTCGTGGTATTATATCGACGGCATTTTCACGCGCAAGAACTCGTCGCTCCGTCCCTCGTACATGAGCGACGACGATATTTCGAATCACCATGTCAGAGCCATACTGTCGAAAGAGCTTTTTCCCGACAGAGACCTCGGATATAACGAAAACAGCTACCTTAACGTTTTGAATCTGGCTTATTATCCGCAAGAGCGCGGACACTACAACCTCGACGCCGACAATATAAACAGCGACGGAACGCTGATGAATCCGGAAAAGCGCTGGGGCGGTATGATGCGAAGCCTCGACCAGACGGATTTCGAGACGGCGAATATTCAATATATCGAGTTTTGGGTTATGGATCCGTTTATTTACAATCCGCAGAATAAAGGAGGCGATCTGTACTTCAATCTCGGCGAAATATCGGAAGACGTGCTTAAAGACGAAAAGAAATTCTTCGAGAACGGTTTGCCTATCGACGGCGACATGTCGCAGGTAGACACGACGGCATGGGGCAAAGTGCCAAAACAGCAAAGCACCGTCTATGCTTTCGACAACACGGCGGGCACGCGCAGACTGCAGGACGTCGGATTCAACGGCATCTCGTCGGAAGAAGAGCGCAAAAGAGACGGCTCGTTTCCGGCTTACGACGAATATTTGCGAAAACTGGAGAGCACTCTGTCGCAGGAAACGCTTCTGCAAATGCAAAACGATCCGTTTTCGCCGATGAACGACCCGGCCGGCGACGACTACAGCTATTTCCGCAGCCTTAAATACGACAGGGATCAGGCGGACATCCTCACGAGATACAAACATTACAACGGCGTCGAGGGCAACTCCAAAGAATCGAGCGAGACGGACGAATCATACGGCACATCGGCGAAAATGCTTCCCGACGCAGAAGATTTCAACCACGACAACACGCTCAACGAAAATGAAAAATATTTCCAGTACCGCGTCTCCGTCAGACCGGAAAACATGATTGTCGGAACGAACAATATCGTCGACAAACGTGTTGCCAGCGTGCGCCTGCCCAACGGAACGCAGGAAGAAGTGACGTGGTATCAGTTCAAGATTCCCGTCAGGGAATACAGCAACAAGGTAGGCTCGATTTCCGATTTCAGTTCGATTCGTTTCATGCGCGTTTTCATGACCGGTTTTCAAGAGACTGCCATATTGCGTTTCGGCAAGTTCTCGCTGGTTCGCGGCGAGTGGCGCACTTACCAGCAGCCGCTCCACAAAGCCGACGTTGTGCCGTCGGTCTCCGGCAATCTGACGGTATCTACCGTAAATATCGAGGAAAACAGCGACCGCGACCCGATAAACTACGTGCTTCCTCCGGGCGTTACACGCATCACGGACCCGAATCAGCCGCAGTTGCGCCAGCAAAACGAGCAGTCGCTGTCGCTGAAAGTGACAAACCTCGCATCGCAGGACGCCCGCGCAGTCTACAAGACGACAAGCTACGACCTGCGCCGCTACAAGAGAATGCAGCTTTTCGTACATGCCGAAAAGTTTGTCGACGACATCACAAGCCTCGAAAACAGCGACCTCTCCGTCTTCATACGCTTAGGCTCCGACTACAAAAACAACTACTATGAATATTCCGTCCCCCTGAATCTGACGGCTTTCGGAAGCAGGGCGAGAGACGAGGTATGGCCCGCCGAAAACATGCTCGACTTCAGCATGGAAGCGATGAAAGACCTGAAACTCGAACGCAACCGCGCCAAAAGCAACGGCGAGGGCGTAACCTACAGCACCGTCTATTCGAAATACGACCCCGACAAGACGCGAAATACCATAAGCGTGATCGGCAATCCCGCCCTGTCGGACGTGCAGGTCATAATGATCGGCATCCGCAACAATTCAAAGGACATGAAGAGCGGCGAGATATGGATAAACGAACTCCGGGTGACGGATTTCGACGAATCGGGCGGCTGGGCGGCAAATGCAAACGTCAATCTTGCCATCTCCGACTTCGCTACCGTCAATGCAACAGGCAACATCGAAACGGCCGGTTTCGGCGGACTGGAGCAGTCCGTCTCCGAACGAAGCCTCGAAAACTACTCGCAATTCAGCCTCGCGACGACTGTTCAACTCGGCAAACTGTTTCCCGAAAAAATCAAAATCGCTCTTCCGCTCTATTATTCGTATTCCAGAGAGATGTTTTCGCCGCAATACAATCCCTTAGACCAGGACGTATTGCTGCAAGAATCCATCAACAACGAACCTTCAAAAGCGGGAAAGGATTCTGTCCGCAGTTTTGCAAACGACGTGCTGACGACCTCCGCTCTGGCGCTCAACAACGTGCATATCGACATAAGAAGCAAGACGCCGATGCCCTACGATCCGGCTAACTTCTCGATGGGATATTCCTCAAATTCCGAAATGCGAACCAATCCGGAGACCGAATACGAGACGACAAAGAACTTTCAGGGCAATTTCGGGTATCAGTACACGCCCTATCTCCCGCCGTTCAAGCCTTTCGCGAAAATCAAGAAAAACAACGGCTATACGAGATATTTCAAGCAGTTTGCCGTGAATTATTTTCCGCAGTCTTTCGATTTCCAGAACTCGATAACAAGAAGTTACTACGAGATACAGCTTCGCGACCTCAACAACGTCAACAACACGGGAAACATTCCGGTCTCGTTCAGTCAGAATTTTCTTTGGGACAGGGCGTTTGCGCTTCGCTGGAGTCCGCTGACAAATCTGGCTTTAAACTTTTCGTCGGGGACGAATGCGCGGATTGAAGAGGGCTATCTGCAGGTGAACAGGGAACAGAATCCCGACGACTACAGCAAATGGCGCGATACGGTGATGAAAAGCATCGCCGACCTCGGAACGCCTCTGCTCTACGACCAGACGTTTTCGGCGACATATACGTTTCCGTTCAATCATATTCCGGTTCTGGACTGGATTTCCGGCAATGCCACGTATAAAACGGCATACAACTGGGAGAAGGGCGCTTTCGTCGACGAGGAAACGACGCTGGGCAATTCCATCAGAAACCAGACGACGTTCGACATTCAAGGCTCGTTCACCCTGACATCGCTCTACAACAAAAGCGAATTTCTGAAGAAGGTAAACCAGAAAAGCAATGCCACAAGAGCGACAAACGCCAGAACGGGCGCCGCCGACGCCAAACCCGCCCCAAAGCCCAAAAGGAGGACGCTGGAGCTGGAAGTCAAGCTAAGCCCCGACAGCGGCACGATAGTAAGGCACAACATGCTGACGAAAGACGTAATAATCAAGGCGCGTCTCGCCGTGGACAGCACGAAAAAATACAAGGTGACGTATAAAGCCGTCGACTACGCAAGCGTCCGCATCACAAACCGCGATTCGGTAGTCCTGAAGCTGTCTGTCGCGCCCGCGCCGCCAAAAGAGGAGAATCTCGCCTACAAAATCATGGAACAAAGCGCCCGCACGCTCATGATGGTGCGCTCCGTCAGGCTTCAATACAATATGAACAACGGAATGTACATTCCGGGATTCATGCCCGGCATAGGCGACTGGGCCGGTCAGGGCGCCACCTCCGCCGGACGCGCTCCGGGCTGGGGCTTTGCCTTCGGACAGGCCGGACGCGAATTTATCAACGAAGCTGCCGACAACGGCTGGCTCGTCCACAACGCCGACAACATCACCCCCGCCATGATCAATTCCGCGAAAACGCTGACCGGCTCGGCGCAAATAGAGCCGCTGCCGGGGATGAAGGTGAATCTCACCATGAACTACATGGATTCGCGCGATACCGAGATACAGTACATGTACAGCGGAATGCCGGAAACGAGAAGCGGCAATTTCAACATGACGACAATCGGACTTGGCGGTTTCTTCTCCGGTTCGGGCGACGCCCGCAAGGGTTACGAATCCGTCGCTTTCCGGAAACTGCTTGACAACCGGAAAACGGTTGCCGCAAGAATCGGCGGCAGATACGGCAACTCGAAATATCCGGACGCCGGTTTTATCGCGGGAACTCCGTTTGCCGGTCAGGACTACAATGCGTCGGGAGGAAACGGAATCGGTCTCAATTCGAGCGACGTGCTGATTCCGGCCTTCATATCGGCCTACACGAACAGGGACGTGAACAGTGTCGGACTTACGGCTTTTCCGTCGATAACGAGCGCGCTGCCCAACTGGACCGTCAATTACGACGGTCTGAGCCAGCTGCCTTTCTTCAACCGGTATCTCAAGACCTTTACGCTGAATCACCGGTATACGTGCATCTACAATGTCGGAGGCTACACGTCGTACCTGAACTGGGTCAATGCCGGCATCGGCGGCGATCTGGGCTACGTCCGCAACACGGAGACCGGCGCGCCGATTCCGTCGATGGGCTACGAAATAGCATCCGTCTCCCTGACCGAATCGTTCAGCCCGCTTATCGGCGCCGACGCCACGCTGATAAACGACATGACGGTGGGCGCGAAATACACGAAGACGCGCAACCTGAACCTCAACGTCGCATCCTACCAGCTGGTGGAGGTATTCAAGGACGACATAACGCTGAGTCTCGGTTACAAGTACGCCGAATTTAACAAGGTTCTCAAGATGAAAAAGAAGAACGGCTTCAGCAACGACCTCACCGTGCGTCTGGACTATACCTACGGCAAGAACCTGTCGCTGATACGGAAACTGGAAGACGGCTACACGCAGGCCACGCAGGGAACGGTCACGCAAATGATACAGTTTCAGGCGGACTATGCGTTCAGCAAGAAAGTGACCCTGCGCGCATTCTACGACCTCCAGACAAACGAGCCGCTTGTCTCAAGCTCCGCCTACCCTACCTCAAACGCCAACTATGGCGTGAGCATCCAGATTTCACTCAACGAGTGATTTGTCCATTAATAGAAATTCCAAATTACTTTCCGTAAGATTCGCGGAGTCCGCAACATTCGGATTGCAAAAATCCGACCGGACGGACAGGAAAACATGGCTGTTCATAATAAAATTCTGTCCCCGGCGAGAGTCCCGCTGTCCTCAACGAGCGTCGCGCTGTCCTCAACGCACGTCGCGTTATCCCGGGCGCACGCCGCGTTATCCTCAACGCACGCCGCGTTATCCTCAACGCACGCCGCGTTATCCTCAACGCACGCCGCGTTATCCTCAACGAGCGTCGCGTTGTCCTCAACGCACGCCGCGTTGTCCCCGGCGAATCATCCTCCGTTCGGCACGAAGCTGAAAGCAAGTCTCCCGACTTGCAGGAAAACCTTGCGTCAGGTTTTGTCGCTGCACTTTGCAGGAAGAAAAACCGCATGCGCGATTGGGTCTCCGTTCGGCACGACGTTCCGCCCGTGTCGGGGGCTAAAGGCACGGCTTCCGCCTTCGCCGAACAGAGGAAGCCATGCCGGACAAGGGAAAACGCAGCCGTACTTCATGCTAACGGTTAATTTTTGAATTATTTTTTGATTGTTTCTTGTCCTTTTCAAAAAAAACGTTTATCTTTGTCGCCACTATATAACAAAAGTATTAAAAATTTTAAAATTAAAGAAGTATGAGAAAAATGTTATTTACATTGATTGGCTGCACTATGATTGCGGCCGCGTCCTACGGACAGGTTATTTTTGGCCTCACCGGAGGTCTTTCCGGCTATCGGTGGGACAGGAATCCCGCCGTCGAAGGAGTTAGCGAGAAAAATTCCAGCGGTGGAATTTTCGGAGAGATTCTCGGATTAAATCTGGGACTGGGTAATGAGAAGTGCCGCTTTCTGCTGGAAGGCTATGAAAGCTATTCGCCCTTTACGTTTAATGCAAAAAAATTCAAGGGCATGGGTACGTTTTCCGGCGGTGCGATGGCTCGGCTTTCCATCACGCCGTTCGGGGATTCTTGGGACGGAAACAAGGGATTCAGCGTGGGCGCAGGTCTGGAAGCGATCCGGACGGACTTGCATTTTCAAAAGAAAGACACCGAGCGGGACTGGTTTCCCGTAAAGTATGTCTATGTCGCCTATTCCTCGTGTAAGGAGAACAACGGTTTACTGGAAGAGATGAACATCTTCGGAAAATTAG